>JASFWU010000077.1:0-9694 GCA_050049035.1 Akkermansiaceae bacterium
ACATCGGATACAGTTCCCGCGGAGGTCCGGGTAAGAGGAACACCGCACAAATGGGATCACCACCCAGACGCGGAGGAGCATATATCCCAGGCGCGGTTCCGTTGGGATTCGGAAGGATATCCGCACCTACCAGATTCCGGGCCTGCTTCAGGTTCGCCTCCACCATGGGCTTGTTGCGCTTCTCGAAAAACTCATGCAACGACCGCAAGGCCGCTTCGTCTTCGATCATCTCGACCCCCAGGACAGCCGCGAGCGATTCCCGGGTCACATCGTCGCTGGTGGGACCCAATCCCCCGGTCACGAGAACCACATCCGCCCTTGTCGTACATTCAACCAGCGCATCTTCAATGGCGGTTCCATCGGGCACGGTGAGTTGGCGTTGCACCCGCAGTCCCAGTTTCACCAATTCCTGCCCCATCCACGTCCCGTGGGTATTGGCGGTGGATCCCAGAAGCAGCTCGCTTCCGGTATTCAAAATCTCAATCTTCATTGTCGTCGGCCCAGATCACCTCCTTGGCATCACCCCAGAGGTTTTCAAGGGCATAGTGCTCACGAAACTCCTCATCAAGGACATGCACCATGACGTCGACAAAATCGATCACGACCCAACGACTGGCCGCCTTTCCTTCGGTGTGGAGTGCTTTGTCCCCTCCCCGGCCACGCACCTTTTCCTCCACATCACGAACGATGGCTTTGAGGTGAGGCTGGGAGTTTCCCGAACAAACGACCATGAAATCGGTCAACGTCGAGATCCCCCGAAGATCGAACACCCGGATATCACCCGCTTTCAGCTCATCGGCGGCATGGGCACAGGCCAGCGCCAGATCTAGTCCATTCAACATCTTGGAATCCCTCGGTTTGACAAAAAAACCGGCGGATCGCCGGTCAGTCGCCGCAGGAAACTCTCCAATCCTCCGCTTTTGCGGGAATTGGTGGAGCGTAGCGGATTCGAACCGCTGACCCTCTGCATGCCATGCAGATGCTCTACCAACTGAGCTAACGCCCCCTGTTCCTTGCAGGACGGGCGAAGGGATAGGCCTGCCACCGAACAGTGGCAAGAGAAAAAAGCCCCGAAGTCGCCCTTTCTGACTTCCAACTTGTTTTGCACCAGGTGATCTGGTTCCCTTCAGCCATGCTTACCTTACTGATGACCTTTCTCAAACTGCAAGCTGGCTTCACCGCCGTGTTTGCCCTGAGTTTCTCCATGGCGATGCGGAACTTCGAGGTCGAAGGAGCCGAACTTCAGGAGCTCCAGCTGGAGGTCGAGAAGCTCGAGGCCCAGGAGCTGAAAAAAGCCCCCGCCGAAGAAGTAAAACCAGCTGAAGAAGAAAAGAAGGAAGAATAGACAGCTCCGATGGCATTCCAAACACGGTTTCTCATCATTCAGGTTTTCAACCGTCCTCAGCTTAAACCATGACCGCGCTGCTCGCCCTTCTCCTCAAACTGCAGGTCAACTTTGCCACCGCTAGCAGTTTCTTTTTCTTTATGGTCTTCGGGGGAATGAAGGCTGACTTTGGGCCTGAAGTCGCCCCGCTTCCTCCTCTCGAAGAGGCCGCTCCGGCAAAACCCGCTCCCAAACCTCAGGAGCCAGCAGAAAAAGAATAAGCCCGTTCAGGCCCGCATTTTTTCCCTCATTCCTTCTTCAGGGAATCCGCACGAACCGTTGGTGAAAAGGCGCGTGCGGTTTGCCGCAACCAAGCGATACCCGAACTCCCTGACGGGCTTCGGGATGATGGTGAGAATGGCCCAGAGCAACCATCCAGCTCCCCCTGCTGCAAAACAAACCCGCCGCACCGCTTCACTGGAACGCCAGACCTCCCCATCCTCTAAATAAGCCATGGAGTCGATGGACTGATCGATTTCTTTCTCCTTCGCCAGAGTTCCCTGGAGCGGAGCAAAAAGGAGACGATCCCGTGCATCAAGACGGTTTAGCCATTTCAGGGAAGCCTGACAAAGCAGGCAGTCGCCATCAAAAAACACGATCCGTTCCTTCTTCACGACCGAAGCTTGCCACTTCCGGCCAAAAAATCGAATACTCATCGCGATGGCCGAGCATCTGCGCATTCACGACCTCCCCGACGATCAAAAGCCGCGGGAGAAAATGGCCACGCTTGGTGCCGGGGCACTTTCGAACGAAGAACTCCTCGCCATCTTCCTTCGCACCGGCACGAAGGGAGCCAGCGCAATCGAGATCGGGCGCCAACTCTTGCGCAAGCACGGCGGGATCGTTCCCCTGGCTCGACTCGATCTCAAGCAACTCTGTCGCGAGCACGGACTCGGACTCGCGAAAGCCTGCCAGCTGCAAGCGGCCTTTGAACTGGGTTCCCGTGCCGCCCGCGATGGCTCCCAAAGCATCACCATCACCAGCAGCGATTCCATCTATCATTTTCTGGCACCCCAGCTCGCCCATCTTGCCACTGAGAAGCTTTTCGTCCTCACCCTCCACGGCAACGGAAAGCTCATTCGCCTCCGCGAACTGACCAGCGGTTCATCAAATCAAACGATCGCTCCGATCTCAGAAATCCTGCGCCCGGTGATTGTCGATCAGGCCCCTCACTTTGCCATCGCCCACAATCATCCCTCCGGCGAAGTTAATCCGAGCGGTGCCGACCGAACCCTCACCCGGAACCTCGCCCAATCCGCCCGCACGATGGGACTCAATCTCCTCGACCACCTCATCATCGGTCGCCCCACCGACGGTCGCCAAGGTTACTACTCTTTCGCCGAAGAAGGCGAACTGTGATTATGAAAGCTGTTCTACTTCTATTGGCTCTCTGTCCCCTGCTTCCGGCAAAGACCTGGATCGAGCTGGCGAGGGAGGCGGATTACCATCTCGATCACCCGGGAAACAACTCCAGATTGGCAGACGATCATCCCAGTAGAAGGGAGTATCTGACTCTCAGCGCCGAAACCTTGGGGCACCTGATTTCAGGACAAACGGCAAAAATCCCGATGCCGTCAGCTTCTGAGCAAAAAAATTTTGAACCCGAGTTTCTGAAGGCAATCACAAATCTTTCTTCCCTGCTTCGCTTACAAATCAAGGAGGGAAGCCTGGCGAAAGCTGAGACGACGCTCCAGCTATTCGGGAAGGTCCGCGAGAGAATCTTAGACAGTGATCCCAACCTTCTGTGGTTTCAGGTTGCTCACTTGGGAACCCGCACTTGCTTCAACTCACTGTCAGAACTGGGGAAGATCAAATCAGTCACAACCCGAGAAGAGCTTTTCAAAATGCTACGGGCGTATTGGGAAGAGACCAAGGTCCGCAAAGGAACTTTCCTTTTAACTGAGACTGGCGAATCCAAAACGGCATCCTTTCAGGCAGGCACGATACCTTCATTGATCCGATCCTATGGCAGCTTGGACTCAGAACCGATCATTCTCGACCCAGACTTCAAACCAAAGCTGACCGTTCGCGAGATCCTTGCGTTGCCCTTTGATTCAGAAAAAGCAAAAGCGGAGGCGATCAACCAGACGCGTCAGAGCTATGGCCTGATACGCCAGGGGGCAAAGCTCGACGAGCTCCTAGAGAAGGAAAATCGACCACACTCGAGAAGCCGGGCATTTTACGAATCCCACCACAATGGCCTGTGGCAATATGCGCTGAACGGTTTTGGCTTCTGCCGTTACCCGACCTTCTTCCTCGAGATTCAAAGATCCAATCTCCTCGATCAAATTACGATTCAGTGGATTTCATTGGAAGCAGACGGAGTGTCTCTTGAAAAAAATGAGGACCTCATTGAGAGACTTCCTCCTGACCTGAAAGACAGAATCAAAAAATCCAAAATCGAAATCAACCTTTCCCAACGAATGTTGACTGACCCAAAAATCCGCATCCTTGAGAAATCCATCCCGCTCACTCGCACAGTCCCCAACCTCTTTCCCAACTAATGCCCAACATTCATCCCAGCGCTCTTGTTTCCCCTTCCGCCAATCTTGCCGATGACGTCGAGGTCGGTGCGTTTGCGATCATTGAGGATGAAGTGGTGATTGGATCGGGATGCAAGATTGGTTCACAGGCCAAGATCCGGAAGGGCGTGGTGATGGGTGAAAACAATACCGTTGATCACGGCTCAGTCATTGGTGGTGATCCACAGGACCTCTCATTCGATCCCGAAACGCCCTCGGGCGTGGTCATCGGGAATGGCAACACCTTCCGCGAACATGTGACAATCAACCGAAGCACTTCGGACAACGGGAACACCATTGTAGGCGACGACAACTTTCTCATGGCGGTCGCCCACCTGGGGCATGACACCCTTTTGGGAGACCACAACGTTCTCGCCAACAACGTGATGATCGCAGGTCATTGCCGGATCGGGAACCGCACCTTTTTGGGCGGCGGGGCGGCGACCCATCAGTTTGTTCATGTCGGAGACTTTGTGATGGCTCAGGGGAACTCAGGGATGACCCGTGATGTGCCTCCCTACTGCATCGTTCATCAAATCAACCAACTCTCCGGGCTCAATACCGTCGGGTTGAAGCGAGGAGGCTTTTCCCCAGAGGAGCGGAAGGAAATCAAAGCCGCTTATGCCCTGGTGCTGAACTCAAAAACCACGCGAATCGAGGCCTTGGCGACCGCTGACAAGATCTCGTGGGGTCCGGCAGCCGCCAAACTCATCGAAGCAGTCCGCCATCCCTCCTCGAAAGGAATCCTGACGCGCTAACCTCGTTTTGATTGCAAATTGGACGGCCTCTCATTAAATCCCCCGCCGCACCCAATTGAGAGCCACCATGAGCAAGCGTATTCTCCTCACCACCACCTCGTTTCAGGACACTCCCGGAACCCATCAGGATCTTCTCAACTCCCAGGACTGGGAAATCGTCCGCGCCCGGGGACCGCTCTCGGAAGAGGAAATGCTCGAACTGGCGGGCGACTTCGACGCCTTCCTTTGCGGGGACGACGCCATTACCCCGGCCGTGATCGACAAGTCCCTTCCCCGTCTCCAGATCATCTCGAAATACGGCATCGGACTCGACAAGATCAACGTGGACTACGCCACCGAAAAGAAGATCCCCGTCCTCTTCACTCCCGGGGTGAACCACACCACGGTCGCGGAGCACACTTTCGGTCTCCTTCTCGGAATCACCAAAGACATCCAGTCCAATGCAGTCGCGGTGCAGAATGGCGAGTGGGTGGCGGGCTGGAAGAAGCCGGTGGGCAACGAGATCATGGGCAAGACCATCGGCATTCTCGGACTTGGCCGCATCGGCAAGGAAGTGGCCAATCGAGCCAAAGCCTTCGGCATGGAGATCATCGCATTTGATCCCTACTTCGATGAAGCCTTTGCTTCCGAATATGGCGTCAAGCGTTGTGCCGACATGGACGAAGTCCTTCACAACTCGGATGTCGTTTCCCTTCACTGCTTCCTCAACGAGGAAACCGAAGACATGATCAATGCCGCCAAGATTGCCGAGATGCGCGACAACGTGATCGTTCTCAACTGTGCCCGCGGTGAGCTCGTCAACACCAACGACATGGCGGAAGCTCTCAAGTCCGGCAAGGTTGGCGGCTACGGCGCCGATGTTCTCGATGCCGAACCACCTGCTCCCGGACATCCTCTCATCGGAGCTCCCAATTGCATCATCACGAGCCACATTGGTTCACGCACACACGAGTCAGTGCAACGCCAGGCCAATCGCTGCCTGCACAACGCGATCAACTTTTTCGCCGGCGACGAAGACGTCCTCTGCGCCAACGGCCTCCTCTAAACTCAATTCCTTGATAACCCAGTAACCTAATCACCATCCCATGTCCCTCGACATCAAACCTGCTTCCGACTGCGCCTATGACATTGTTTCCATGGGCGAAATCATGCTTCGTCTCGATCCCGGTGACGGACGCGTCCGCACCACCCGTCAATTCCAGGCCTGGGAAGGTGGCGGCGAATACAACGTGGCCCGCGGCCTTCGCCGTTGCTTTGGAAAACGCGCGGCTGTTTTGACGGCATTCGTGGACAACGAAGTGGGACGACTTCTTGAGGACCTCGTGCTGCAAGGCGGGGTCGATACGCAATTCATCAAGTGGGCTGATTTCGATGGATTGGGCCGTGCTTCACGCAACGGGCTCAACTTCACCGAGCGTGGGTTTGGCGTGCGCGCCGCCAAGGGAACCTCTGACCGTGGTCACACCGCGGCCAGCCAGCTCACCGTCGATGATTTCGACTTTGAGCACATTTTCGGGACTTTGGGTGTCCGTTGGTTTCACACCGGCGGGATCTTTGCCGCTCTGTCGGAAGGCAACGCGCAACTCACCATCGAGGCCTGCAAGGTCGCCAAGAAATACGGCACCATTGTTTCCTACGACCTCAACTATCGTCCTTCGCTTTGGAAATCGATCGGTGGACAGGCCAAAGCCCAGGAGGTTAATCGCGAGATCGCCAAGTATGTCGATGTCATGATTGGCAACGAAGAGGACTTTACGGCCTGCCTTGGATTTGAGGTCGAGGGGGTGGATGAAGAGAACATCACCGGCATCGACATCTCCAACTTCAAGAAGATGATCGGGAAGGCGGTGGCAGAATTTCCGAACTTCAAGGCCACTGCCACGACCCTTCGGGAAGTGCATACCGCTTCCGATAATGATTGGGCGGCTCTGGCGTGGCATGAGGGTGAATTCCACAGCTCGGTCAATCGCGAGCACCTTGAGATTTTCGACCGGGTGGGCGGCGGAGACTCCTTCGCATCCGGCCTCATCTACGGCTTCCTCGAGTTCAACGATGCCGCCCAGGCTGTCGAGTGGGGAGCCGCCCACGGTGCACTTGCCATGACCACTCCGGGGGACACCACCATGGTGACCAAGGAAGAAGTCGGCAAGCTGGTCGGCGGCGGTTCTGCACGCGTCGATCGATAGTCAGAAGCCACTTGCCTCTCTTTTCCGAAAGAGAAGTTTGCGGGGCTTTGTCGGGAGTGCTTAGTTGGCCGAATCAAATATGCGCCACTTCATACTCCTTCCGATTCTCTTTGCACAAGCTGCCCGCTCCACCGACATCCCGGTGGTGAATCCGTCGGGCGAGATTAACAACGGAGTTGATCGGACACTGATTTCCGACCCTTCGGTCACCGGTTGGGAATCGGATCTCGGGCAGGTGATTGGGGATCGCACCGATTACGGAAACGGGAAGTGGCGATTGTCCTTTGAAGATAGCGCGGAAATCCGGCAGATGACCCCGCACGTCATCGCTGAGGGAGAATCCTACTCGCTTCGATTCGATGCCGCGATGTTTGCCAATGCTTCGCCGGCAGGGGTGACCACTTTGATTGGTCCAGGGGTTCGCAATGGTGACTTTAACGCCGATCCAGCGACCGTTGATTCCCGCACTTACGGCGAAACTCCGGATTGGGTCAATCTGGCCGGCAACCAAAACACACAGGCCACCCGAACCACCCTGCCCGACGGCAATGGCGGACGGAATGCCGTTCTCAACCAGGCCGGCACCCGTGTCTTTGGCAATGAAACGGGTCACCTTCTTTCAACTGGAGAAACGATCCGGGCCATCTACCGCTGGCGCGATGCCAGTGGGTGGAATGACGCCACCGACCGCGTTCGCGTGACCATCTTCACGACGAACAACAACACCCTCACCGGGACTCCAACCGTGATCGAGAGCATTGACTCCGCTCTTTCGACCACCAACAGCAGCTATCAAACGGAGCAGAACGACTTTGCTCCAATCCCGGCCTCAGCTGCTGGAAAGCAACTCTTCGTTTCGTTTGAAGGGCTCGATGGAAACAACGATGGCGTGGGCTTTGGCCGCCTCGACAACTTCCGCCTCGAATTGATCAGCGGAGACGGCGGTGGAGAACCAACCAATCCCGCAACGAGGGTGTTCATCGCCGATCTTTACGTGGACGACAACGGCACTCCCCTCCCAGTCGCCACTCATACCTACAATTTCAAATCACCGGTCGTCGCCAGATGGAATCACTACCACCTCGCGGTGCCTCCGGGATCACTCGATGGTCATGCCGGCAAAACTCTGGGCATCCGTTTTCGCTCGGATGATTCCGCCGAGGGAAACTTCCAGTCGATCGACAATGTCCGCCTTGAGTTTTGGTCCAACGATTCACCCGACGGTTCCTTTTCCACCACCTGGAACAACCTTCCCAACCAAACCTGGGCCGGGCCCGGATACTGGGCCAACCGCCTGCAGGACTGGCGGGTCAACAACGGACGCGTTGAGTGCATCAACGGAAGTCGCGAACGCCTAACTCTTCATCGTCCCGGCACCACCATTCGAGGAAACGGCACCGACTTCTCTCTCAGCGTCCGGACCGGACTCAACAACGGCAGCCACAACAATGGCTCCAGGGCCGGATTTCTTCTCGGCGGCGCTCCCAATGTCGACTGGCGGGGAGCGCTTCTCGTTCACGACAGTCTCGGGCGTGACTTCGGTCTCTTCCTCGGACTCACTGGAAATGGCAACCTGGTCATCGAAGATTATTCCACCGGAGCTGTCACCGCCCTCGCTTCGCAAAACATCGGGAGCTTCGCCCAGAACACACGCCTTCAACTTGATGCCACGGCCAATATCGCGGCAGCAACCCAAACCCTCACCCTGACCGCTTTCAATGCGGCCGGAACTTCCCTTGGCTCCGTCAACGTGGAAGTTCCCTCCGATCGCGTCCTCGGTGCCTTTGGATTGCTAAGTCACTACGGAACCGCAGCCGCAACCCACTGGTTCGATGATTTTAGTGGCACCGGTTCTGCCTTCAATCCCGAGCCTGAACGCCACCTCGCCATCATCGGGGCCATGCACACCCTTTCGAGGGGCAAGTTGAAACTGACGGCACAACTTTCTCCGATCAGCCTGTCCGGAAATCCACTGGTCTTTCTTGATCTTTGGAACGGAAACTCGTGGACCCCGTTGACCTCAACTCAAGTCGACAACACCGACAACCTGTCCTCTTACACTGCGACCTTCTCGATCCCCGATTGGAATGACCAGGTCGACACAGACTACCGTCTACGGGTGAATGTCGGAGGCACCGATTATCATTGGACCGGCACGATTCGGCGCGACCCGGTGGACAAAGAGGAAATGGTCATCGCGATGACGACCTGCCAACGGATCAACGACACCAACATGCAAAACAACGGCTTTGACTGGACTCCGGTCAGGCTCTGGCAGCCTCATGTCCAGACCTACCACCATCTTGCCAAACACAATCCCGATGTTCTTCTGGCCCACGGTGATCAGATTTACGAAGGCCAGCCCACCAGTCCGGACAAGAGCTCGGCGACCAAGCGGCAACTCGACTATCTCTACAAATGGAACCTATGGGTACTCCAGTCCCGCGGGCTCTCCCGCAACATTCCCACCATCGCCATTCCTGACGATCATGATGTCTTCCAGGGGAATCTCTGGGGTGAAGGAGGGATCGCGACCAGCAGTCAAAACTCCGGCGGCTACGTCGAACCGGCCTCGTGGGTTCGCATGGTTGAAAGAACACAAACGTCGAACCTCCCCGATCCGGATCCCTACAACGCGGTTCAGCCGCCACCAACCATCGCCCAGGGAATCAAGGTCTACTTCACCGGAGTGACTTACGGACGCCTCGGCTTTGCCGTTCTGGAAGACCGAAAGTTCAAGACCGGCTCCAGCAATCCTCCCCCCAACCCGGACGATCAGCATCTCCTTGGTGAGCGGCAGTACGAGTTTCTTCGGAATTGGAACGAGGACTGGCGTGGTCAGGA
>JASFWU010000079.1:0-9679 GCA_050049035.1 Akkermansiaceae bacterium
GGGCTCAACTGCATTTCCTGTCACAACTACAACGGCAAGGAGTCACCCGCGATGAAGGGATACGATCTCATTCTCACCTATCAGCGGCTGCAGCCGGGATGGTTTTATCAGTTCATGAAAAACCCCGCGGCGCATCGTCCCGGAATCATCATGCCGAACTACTGGCCGGATGGAAAAGCGGTGCAAACCGAGATCCTTGGTGGCGATACCCACGAACAATTGCGGGCCTTGTGGTATCAATTTTCATTGGGTCGCTCGGCCCGCGATCCGAAAGGTCTGCGTTCGGAGCCCAACAAGCTGGTGGTCACCGACAAGGTGCGCGTTTACCGCGGACGAAGCAGGGTGGCGGGATACCGGGGCATCGCCATCGGCTATCCGGAGGGATTAAGTTACACTTTCAACGCGCAAAATGGAGCGTTCTCCGCGATTTGGTCGGGCGAATTTGTCACCGCCAACTGGCGGTCCCAGGCAGCCGGAGATTTCAATCCCATCGGCCGTCCTCTTCAGCTCGCCCAGGAAGTCGCCTTCCTGAAACTCAAGGACGAAAAGGCACCCTGGCCCTTGAAGCCGGTGACGACGAAAGAGAATCCGGTGATTTCCGACCCTCTCTATCCGGGGAATTATGGATATGCTTTCCGGGGGTATTCCTTTGATCAAACCGGGAATCCAACCTTCAAGTATCGCTGCGAGGAGATCTCAATCGAAGATCGCTCCAAGGTGAAGAACGGTCAGACGCTTTCCCGGGAGATCGTCTTCAACTCACCTGCCGATGATGTCATTTACTTCCGGGCTCTGGCCGGACAGGTGAAAAAGGAATCCGAAAGCAGCTACACGATCCCCGGCTTGCGCATTAAGATTTCCGGAGGAAGGACCATCATCCGGCCTTCCGCCAAAGAAGGAGAGAATGAGCTCCTGATTCGCATCCCGGTTTCGAAAGGAAAAACCAACTATTCGATCGACTATGAACTTCTTCGTTAAATCACTTTTGGCCGCAACTTTGATTCTACCTTCCTTCGCGGAGGAAGTCGGCGAGCGCTGGGGAACGGCGGAGCGTGAGAGAAAATATTATCCCATCACGCAGGTTCCCATTCCGAAGAACCTCGTCGTTGAAGCGGGTGCCTTTGAGATGCACCCGGATGGGCGGGTGATCGTGGGGACCCGACGGGGTGACATCTTTTTCGTGTCCGGAGTCGATGACGCGAGACCCGAGCCGAACTATCACCTCTTTGCGACCGGACTGGATGAGATCTTCGGCCTGGCGTGGAAAGATGGTGCTCTTTACGTCACGCAAAGCTGCGAGCTCACCAAGCTGAGCGATACCGACAAGGACGGGAAGGCTGATAACTTTGAGGTGGTTTCCGATGCCTGGGGATACGGAAGCTATCACGAGTATGCCTTTGGCTCGAAGTTTGATCCCGAAGGGAATCTCTACGTGGCTCTTGGACTGTCGGCTTCCTACCACTCACGGCAGCTCTTTCGTGGTTGGGGATTCAAGATCACCCCTGAGGGCAAGAGTATTCCAATTGCCAGTGGGATGAGGAGTCCGGGAGGCATCGGTTTTAATGAACACGGTGCCCTTTTTTATATCGAAAGCCAGGGGCCTTGGAATTGTTCCTGTAGTTTGAAGTTCGTCCCCGAGGGCGGCTTCATGGGGCATCCGGCGAGCTACAATTGGTATCAATATGCGCCGGGACTGAAAAAGCCCGTCGAGCCCAATGCTGGAACAACTATCATTCAGGAAAAGGAGCGGGTCCCCGAACTGATTCCCTACGCCGTGATTTTTCCCTACATCAAGATGGGACGCTCCATCACCGGGTTTGTCGTCAACGATACCAAGGGGAAGTTCGGCCCGTTCGAGAACCAGATGTTCATGGGCGATTACACCCAGTCGATCATCATGCGGGCCACTACTGAAAAGGTGAACGGCGTTTGGCAGGGCGCTTGTTATCCCTTCCGCGAGGAACTCTCGACCGGCATTCTTAACGTGCAGTTTACCAAGGGCGGAAGTCTTCTGGCCGGAGGAACCAACCGGGGTTGGCCGGTGCGGGGATTGAAGCCCTACGCGCTGGAGCGTCTCGACTGGAGCGGAGAGATGCCTTTTGAAATCAAGATCGTCACCATCACTCCGAAGGGATTCAAAGTGGCCTTCACCAAACCGGTGGATCGAAAGACCGGAAGCGACCCGAATTCTTATCAAATCTCAACCTTCACTCATCCCTATCGTGGTGCCTACGGCGGTCCGGAGATTGACCAGACCAATCCGGCAGTCACAGCAGTGACCTTGTCGGAAGACGGCATGACTGCCGAGCTCACCCTTGAAAAGTGGACCAAAGGGCACTGCCACGAGTTTGATCTGGGGGCGCTTCGGTCGGTCGATGGAGGCGAGCTCCTTCATCGGCATGCCTACTACACCGTCAACGAGGTGCCGAAAGGCTAGCTTCGTTTGGCCTTAGGACATGGGTGGCGGAGTGCTCCCGGAACCACCTAACTTGACCGCGGTGCCGTAAGCGAGCATCTCGGACATTCCTTGAGCCACTTGCGAGGTCGTGAAGCGAACGTTGATCACGGCATCGGCTCCCATTGCGTTGGCCTGGGCAATCATACGGTCGGTGGCCTGGTTGCGGGACTCCTGAAGCATTTCGGTGTATCCTCCGACCTCGCCGCCAACGAGCGTTTTGAGACCGGCCATGATATCGCGGCCAACGTGTTTGGCACGGACGGTATTTCCACAAACCACTCCAAGGTGAGCGGTGATTGCGTGGCCGGGGACGGATTCGGTAGTCGAAGTAATCATGATGTTAGGGATATATCACGAATCGCTTGCTTTGTCTTGGTCGACTTTTTCTGAATTGGACCACCAAACACCATCGGCTCCCGGAGCCTGGCTTGAGGGACAGTAATCGGGCGGGCAAAGACGAGGAGCGGAAGGAGAAGAAGAGACCAGCCGTTGGGAAAGGAGCCGGTTGAAAAAGTGAGGAAGACCACTGCAAAGAGATCCTGCATGATCAGAATGCCGATCGCGGTGCGACCGTGCAAAGAGCCAAGGTCGCCACTTTCTCCGAGTGTCTTGACCGCGAAGACCGTGCTGGAAAAGCTCGGGGCGAAGGCAATGAGAAGAGCCTGCGGCCACTCTTGCGATTCGAAGGGGAGCAAAAGTGCCAGTCCCATTACGGTGGGCGAGAAGACGGCAATCACTATGAATGAGTGAAGCGACGTGGTGGCCCAAATTTCGGGGCGGGCGAGCGGACCTGGAGTTTAAGCCCAATGATGAAAAGGAGCAGAGTGACGCCGAGATCGGAGATTGTCTGCAAGCCCGTTGGGGAATCCTGACCAAGTGACTGGAGGATGAAGCCGGCGACCAGGAAGCCGACCATGGGAGGGAGCCGGACCTGCCGGGCAAGGAGGCCGAGGAAAAATGCAACGGCGATGAAAATGGGGGGCACGTCTTGGGTTGGTCGGTGGAGCGACCGGTGGTTCGTTAGCGCGAGACGGGAGTGAGGTGGGTGGGTGAGTCCTTGGCAACCGCTGCAAGATAATCCGCGAGAGATTTAAAGTAAGCCTGCAGGGCGTTGATTTCGAGAATGCGGGCATCGAACGTGGCCTGCTCGCGAATCTGCACCGCGAGGAGATCGCTGGCTCCTTCTTCGAACTTCGTCACTTCGGCTTTCTCGAGCAGTTCCGAAAGGCGGACGTTCTCCGAGGTTTGCTCAAGTGTTTCGTAGGCAGCGGTGACGGCGGAAAAGCTGTCGTTGGCATCGGCAAGGATGCTCTCGCGGGCGAACTGTTTCTCGCGGGCGAGCTGGGCCAGGTTTGCGGTGATCGCTTCGATGCGGCCGCGGGCTTCATTTCGTCCGATCGGAACCGAGAACTCGAGAAGGGCATTGATCTCGGTTTCTTCGATATCCTTGGGACGGTCGCCTCCGAGTGCCTGGTTCAGTTCCACGGTGAGATCGAGGTTGGGCTTGAGGTCGTTTTGAGCAAGACGCCGGTCCACCTTGGCCTTTGCGATGAGGATCTCGATCTGACGGACTTCGGGTCGACGGAAGATGGCACGACCCCGGTCGTTGACGAGGGTGAGCTCATCGAGGATTTGAAGCGGGGGAAACCCTTCCGGCAGTTGGGCCCGGGTCGGCATGATGGTCTTGCCGGTGCGGCGGTCGCGGTGGAAAAGAGAGAGAGCAATGCTCGCGGCCTCGAAGGAACGGCGGGCCCTCACCACGCCAATCTCGCGGGCCACCACGAGTCGCTTGTTATCAGTGCGCACAATTTCGGCAATGGCACCTTCGGCCAACTGTTCTCCAAGTGCCGCATCGCGGTCCTTGGCCACCTTGAGAAGAGTCTCGGCGGCATCCAGTTCCTTGCCCGCGGCGATCCAGTTGAAGTAAGCAATACGTGAAGCCCTCAGGAAGCCGAGGAACTGCCGAAGGATGACCGGATTCGCGAGTTCCCGGTCCAGCTGGGCTTGCGACAGGCTGGCCCGACGGCTGTCGAATTCGCGGTTTCGCAGAAAGGGTAGGCTGAAGCCAATCACGCCCTCACCACCATCCGCGGTTCTGATTTTTCGCTCGTAAGAGGGAAGGAAGCCTGAAGTGAGCCGATACCCGGCGTAGATTTTTCCGCCCGAATTCCGCAGGGGCTGGGTGACCATCAGGTTGCCGTTGGTGGCACCGTAGAAGTCCTTGGGGCGGGCCATGATGGCCGCGCTGATGATGGGATCAAAGGCTCCCTCAGCGCGACGCACCTTGCCGTTGGCGATGTCCTGTTCAAGCCACGCCGCGAGGAGCGGCGGGTACTGTTGGCGGACACTGACCAGCACGTCTTCGAGACCCAGAGTTTTCTGGGCGGCGAGCGAGCCTGGTAAAACGAGGAAGAGCAGACTGATGATGAGAAATCGAAAGGACATCACGGTTTTACTTTTTGGTTGGGTCTGCTTCTTCGATGCCGGTTCCGATCGGCGGGAAGCCGTTGATTTGGCGCCAGAATTCAAACCAGAGCGGCACTTCGTCGAGCATCAGCCAGGCCCTGGCGCGTACGCCCTGGCGCAACCAGGTCTCATGATCAGGCCATTCGACCTCCACATCACCAACCTCGCCGTACCGTTTCACCTTGTCGGTGGCGGGGCCAACGACCACGCGGAACTTTCCGGTCCCGTCATCAGTCGCGTCGATGAAAACCACTTCGCCACCGAAGGTGTTGATGGAAAGCTGGGGCCATCCGATGATCTGGATTGCGGGCCATCCTTCAAAGGCAAGTCGCACCGGGCTGCCGGGGATGTCCTTTTCCTCGTCGCGTGCGGTGAGAAGGGGAACGTCGTTTCCATCCACCATGATTTCCACAAAGCGTGAGTCTGTTTGTGGAATGAGCTGGCAGATGAGGGTCCCGGGTTTGAGGTAGGACCCGTCGGTCACGGGCACCTTAAGGACGTAGCTATCTCTCGGGGCCTTGATGACCTGCCTCGAGGTCCGGTTCACCGAAATCTCCATATTCTTGAGATCCCGCTCGGCCGAAGCAATCCCCCCCCGGGCCGCTTCCACACTGGCGAGCGTGGCAGCAATCGAAGAGTCGAAGGTTTTCTCGGTTTGAATGAGATTCGCTTCGGCAGCATTCAGGGATGCGACAGCGGAATCCCGACGGAGAATCCCTGCTTCAAGGTTTCGTTTGGACTCAAGGCCTTTCTTGTGAAGGTTTTCGATCCGGGTCAGATTCAGCTGCGCGGTTTCCCTTTCAATCTTGGCGGCGGCAATTTTCTCTCTCGCTGACTTCAGTGCTTCGGTTTTGGCGAGCTTCTGTTGTTCCATCTGCGAGGTCAGAGCCGCGAGGCGCTGGCGCTCGGTGTCGAGTCGACGGGTCAGTTGCTGTTCCTGCTCCTTGAGGTTTTTGAGGAGGTTGGGGTCGTTATCTTCAATCTCCGCAATGACTTCACCTTCTTTAATCAGTTGACCTTCCACGACATTGAGGACGCGGATCCGGCCTTCGATCGGGGCCTCGATATTGACCGAGCGATCAAGGGGATTGAAGGCGATCACCCGTCCGGAGCCGGTCACGAATTGACGCCAAGGGGCGAAGACAATGAATAGGACCACCGCGACCAGGCCAATGGTGAGAAGACGGCTGAAGTAGTAACCTTTTCGGTTCGAGCCGGTGAGGGTGAGGGCGGGAAGATCAAACATGGAAGGATGAGTGAGGTTCGAGAGGAGGAAATCAGGAAAGCTCAAGGACACGGTTACAACGCTGATGGAGGTCCTTGGTCCGGGTTGCGATGATGGTGGTGCAGTTGTTGTCTGCTTCCAAAATCAGTCGGGTCAGATGATCGAAGGCCGGTGTGTCCAAGCCGTCGAAAAGTTCGTCGACCAACAAGAGTCGGGGCTTCTGCACGAGAGCCCGGGCAATCAACAAGGAAATGCGCTGGGTGTAGGAAAGGGGAGCGCCTCCGACTTGGACGTGGAGATTGAGTCCGTCTTTTTTCCGAAGAATGTTGTCGAGGATCCCCACTTTCTCGAGTGCATCCTTGATTTCATCGAGGCTGATCTCAGCCCGTCCCAGCCGAAGGTTGTCTATGATGGTTCCCTCAATCAACTCGTCACGGCGAAGGAGTTGGATGGACTCTCGCAAGGTTTCGAGATCCCAGTTGCGGGCATCGAGACCGTCAAAGGAAAGCGAACCACCGGTCGCTTTTCGAACCGCGAAGAAAAGATTCAGCATGGAACTGACACCGCTGCCCTGGGGACCGTAAACCGCCACCTTTTCTCCCGGTTCGATCTTGAAGTTTTGTCCGGAAAAGAGCGGTTTTCCATCGGGGTAGCCAAAGCTCAGCTCGCGGGCCTGAATGGAGATGCCTTTGGAGTAATCGACAACGGGGCATTCTCCGGCAGAGGACTCGGTCTCGAGATCGAAGATGTGACCCAGCTTGTCCGTCGAAGCCATGGTGTCATACCACGCTTCCAGTTTCTTGCCGAGCTTCAGGAGCGAGTAGATGATGCTGCTCATGATGAGTTCGGCGGCCACCAATTGACCCAAAGTGATTTGTTGGGAAAGAACGAGCCAGGTTCCGATGACAAGGATGGCGACACTGGAAACGATGGAGAGAATGAGGAGGCCGCAAATCTGGCGGAAGACTTTGCCGAAGTGCTTTTTGCGCGCGTTGACAAACTTGGTCGCGAGCAGGTTGGTCCGGTGGTAGGCGAGGTCGTAGCCACCCGATCCCTTGAACATGAATGGGTAGGCCGCAATCTCCTGGAACCAGGCCACGAGGTCGTATTTCGGAATTGATTCCTCGATGGCCGAGTCAACCGTACCCCGTCCGAGAATCCATGTGACCAGAACAATCAAGACCACAAGCACGCCGACAAAGAGGAGCAGGATGGGATGATAAAAGGCGAGGAGGAGCATCCCGATCAGGCTGGCCGCGACCAGGTTGACTCCTTCGAGAAGGAAGTAGGTGGTGTTTTTCTGAACGGTGACGACGTCGAGAAAGCGGTTCACCAGTTCCGGGCCATGAATTCCTTCGAGCGATTCTGCTTTCACCCGCGGGAGGCGGAAGGCCAGTTCACTGGCCGTTCGGACAAAGATGCGCCGCTGGATGACCTCCGCGATATAGTATTGAAAGGCGAGAACGAGAGCCTGCAGGATCAAACAAACCGCCAGGATTTGCGCGACCACGAAGAGGGCCTGAATGTAGGGATCGGATTGTGCGCCAAAAGCAAGGTTGGTCACAATGGTATCGACTGCCAACGGCAGGGAAAGATAAAGCAGGCCCGAGAACACCGAAAAGATGAGCAGGGTAATGATGTCCTTTCGCTCCGGCTTGAGGATGCGAAGGAAACGCTTCACAGGCGGAAGATGACCGTGGTGGTGATGGTCATGCCCGTGCCCGTGAGCAGCGGTCGAATGACGAAGAAATTGTTCCCCCTCGTGTCGCTCCGTGTCGGCGCTGGCCCCCTCGGTGGGTGTCCGTGACTGCACGATGGCGTATTCCACTGGATCGCTGACGCTCTTCAATCCGAGCCGTTGCGAGAGTTTGGCCCTTGAAATCGACGTCGAGGGCTTCTCACCATCGTCGTAGTTTGCGATGCGGACCTTGAATCCGCTCGCTCCAGTGACGATGAAAAAGCGATGTTCGACATTGCTCCAAAGAACGATGGGATTGTCGGAGGAAGCATTCCAGACGGCATCGCTGAGCCGGTCGTGAGCCGGTGAGATCTTGAGGGCGAGTTCGTCGACTGCCAGAGCCAGCTGTCCGAGAGGGTCCCCCTGGGCCCGACCGTAGACCAATTCCAACAGCTGGTTGATCCGCTCAATGTCGAATTGATGACGGGTGACCTGTCCAAGACGAGTCAACAATTCCACGTTGATGCACCCTTGGTCGGTTTTTTCGCTGGTAGCTTGGTTCATGCAGTCTGTTAGTGGGTGAAATGTGCCGCGCCTTTCATGAAATGCAATTCGTATTTCCGAAATCGGAATCGGGATCAAAATGAGAGATTTTGATTGAAGAAACTTGTGCCGCCAGCGGGTCTTGGAGAGCCTCCTGCCCATGGAAAAGCGACGTTTGGGGACCAGTGGAATTGTGGTGAGCGAAATCTGCATGGGGACCATGACCTTTGGAACGCAGGCCGACAAGGAGGAGAGTTTTCGGATCATGGACGAGTCGGTGGAGGCCGGAATCGACTTTTTTGACACCGCGGAAGTGTATCCCGTGCCTCCAAGCGAGGAACTGGCCGGACTCACCGAGAAATGGGTGGGGGAGTGGTTGAAGGAAAAGCCGCGCGAGTCGGTCATTATCGCGACCAAGATTGCGGGGGCGGCCCACGGGTGGTTCAACCCGCCCATTCGCCACGGAAAGGCCGCTCTCGACCGCGTTCATCTTCGTCGGGCGCTGGAAGGAAGCCTGCGCCGCCTCGGAACGGACTACATCGATCTTTACCAGGTCCATTGGCCGGATCACGGAATGCGCCCTGCCGACACCCTCGAAGTGCTCGACGAATTTGTGAAGGAGGGCAAGGTGCGAGCGATTGGCTTGAGCAACGATAATGCCTACGGAGTGATGAAGAGCCTGTGGACGAGTGAGCTCGAAGGGCTCACGCGGGTCGACACCGTGCAAAACAACTTTTCACTCAACAATCGTCGGGACGAAGATGACCTGGCCGAGTGCTTGCGACGGGAAAAGGTTAGCCTGCTTCCCTACAGCCCGTTGGCGGGCGGGGTCCTGACCGGGAAATACAACGACGGAGTGCCCGATGGGGCGCGCTTCACCGACTACCTCAAAAATGGCGGACCCCGTCAGAAAGCCATGGCCACTCGATTTGTGAATGAGAAGAGTATTACCTCCACCAAGAGGTTCGGGGAGATCGCCGCCGACCTCGGTCTCGATGTTACCACGCTGGCGACCGCCTGGAGCAAGCAGCACGACTTTGTGGCGTCCACCATTGTCGGGGTCCGATCAGTGGCGCAAATGGATCCCATTTTGAAAGCAGCGGGCCTGACTCTTGAAAAAGAAACGCTCACTCTCATCGACGAAGTGAGCGATGAGATCAAATACCCAATGGGCTGATCGGCAGTATTTTTTTCGACACCAATTCTTGCCAAGACTAGGATTTGGACAACGCTGGCTGCTCATGAGCGATTCGGGAATCAAAGCGAGAGAGGTTGCCAAGCAACTGGTTCGGAAGCCCGAGGGGATGGC
>JASFWU010000080.1:0-9623 GCA_050049035.1 Akkermansiaceae bacterium
ATGGCCGAATTGGTCGGCGATATTCACGATGAGTTTGATGAGGAGGAGGAAGAGGAGTTCATGCGGGTCAATGACAACGAGTTTGTCGTCGAA
Source organism: Akkermansiaceae bacterium (assembly GCA_050049035.1). Classification (GTDB taxonomy): domain Bacteria; phylum Verrucomicrobiota; class Verrucomicrobiia; order Verrucomicrobiales; family Akkermansiaceae; genus SW10. The sequence goes on from JASFWU010000080.1 coordinate 94, forward strand.
GGAGGGTTGAGCCTGAATGATCTTTCGGATTACGAACCCAATCTTGATCTTGAAAGCGGGGAAGTGAGCACCATCGGGGGATACGTCGTTCAAAAACTAGGACACCTTCCCGATCCCGGTGAGTCTCTCGAAATCGAAGGCTTCGAAGCCAGCGTGACCAGCACCGATGGTCGTCGAATTGAGCAGCTTCGCTTTGTGAAACTGCCGGAATGGTCCGAGGACGGGGACAGTTCGGAGCGGGACTAAGATCCTATTTTTCAAACACGAGAAACTTCCGGCAGGCGAAGTTCACGAGAGCCGACGAGACCACGAAGGAGATATCGGCGATGGCGTTGGGAACATTGTAGGCACTCACCAGCCAGGCGGGAAGAACCTCCCCCAAGGAAAAGCTCAGAAGTGAGATGATGGTGAAGAGGGCGAGCTCCTTTCGAGCCGAGTGACGCCCGGGGGTGAACACCAGCCATCGATTGAGGGCATATGCGGTAAAATTCGAGGGAACAAAAGCAATGAAGTGGACCACCGAGTTGTTGAAGGCCCGTTGATCCGGGTCCAGGTCCATCGAAAAAGACTCAGGAAAGAGGGCCCGGGAACTCCAGGTGACGGCCAGCAGAACCAACACCGAAACCACGCCGCAAACCCCGTACTTTCCGAATTGAATCAGGAAGGGGGTTTCGCGGGAGAGAAGGGTGGTCTTGAAACCTTCCTTGCGAAAGAAGGTCCAGGCCCTCTCGATTTCCCGAATGATCATTGGGCGATGGTCGCAAGGACCGCCTTTTGTGCGTGCAGACGGTTCTCGGCTTGTTGGAAGATGGTCTCGGCGTGCCGCTCGAGGATTTCCCCGGTGATTTCCTTGCCACGGTAAGCGGGGAGGCAGTGGAGGACGATGTGGTCGTCCTCACAATGGGAGAGCAACTCCGCATTGACCTGATAGTCACCAAAGAGGGCCTCTTTCTCAGACTGATCCTCCTGTCCCATCGAAAGCCAGACATCGGTGTTGATGACGTGGGCTCCTTTTGCCCCTTCCGCCGGATCGGTGGTCAGGGTGACGTTGGAGGCATCAAGGCTTTCCATGAAATCAGCTGGGGGGAGACATGACTCGGGGGCGGCCACGACCAGTTCGAAGCCCAGATACTTTGCGGCCCACATCCATGAACGCGACATGTTGTTGTCGCCGTCGCCAATGAAGACGATCTTTTTGCCCTCCCAGGTTCCGAGTTTCTCGCGGATCGTTTGAAGGTCGGCAAGGATCTGGCAGGGATGCTCTTCGTCGGTCAGGGCGTTGATGGTGGGAATGCCCGAGTAGGTCGCGAAATCCTCGACATCCTGTTGGGCGAAGGTCCGAATGATGGTTCCGTGCACCATGCGACCGAGAACTCTTGCGGTGTCCTTGATCGGTTCACCCCGGCCAAGCTGGATGTCATTCTTGGAAAGAAACATGACATTGCCCCCGAGCTCCCGGATTCCCACCTCGAACGAGACACGTGTCCGTGTTGAGGCTTTCGTGAAAATCATGGCCCAGGTCTGTCCCGCGAGAGGCTGCGAAGAATGGGCACCGCGGCTTGCCTTCATCTCCTCGGCAAGGTCGATGAGGGAAGCGAGGCTCTCCGGATTGGATTCTTCGATGGACAGAAATTTCATGGCTGAATTTCGGGAAAGCGCGGACCGTGGTCGGGATTCCCGAAAGAATCAAGTTTTCCTTTGAGGCAAATTTGGGCCGTCGCAAAACGGCTCCCGAAGCAGCGATACTACGATGCAGGCATGAATTGGTTCGCGGCGAGAGTGGCCACAGCGATGGTTGAAGCCGTGGCGAGAGCCAGCAGAAGTGAGGTCTTCAAGCCAAGATTTCCGAAGAAGGTGGTCAGGAAAAGCGAGACCAGGGAGCCCACGGCAACTCCGATAGGAAGCGACCCTGCATTGGAGCCGAATAACCCGAACATCAAGGGAAGACCAACAAACGCCAACCCAAAGCCGTCGAGCGATTCTTCGTCATGACTGCAGATTGACTTGGCCACCTTGACCAGAACGATCAACGCGACAAAAAAGGCGACGACAAAAGGGAGATCGATCGAAGACCACCAAAGGAATCGCATTTTTTCGCTGAGTGGAAGGATTTCAATGGATGATCCCAGGGAGGCTAAAACTGACAGTCGGGACACCAGGCCGTGGTGCGGGTGGCGATGGTGTCGCGAGCGAGAGGAGTGCGGCATTTTGGACACATCCCTCCTTTTTTCCAGCGGTGTTGGAAGAGCCAGTTCTTGGGAGGGACCTGGGCGACATAGGATCCCGGTGCAAAGCCGTCGGACGATGCGGTGGAGTTCTTGTCGGCAACATGCTTGAGCGCCCCAAAGGTGACGAAGCGAATCTCTTTTCGGAGTTTGGCAGCATCCAATTCGCCGGTTGGAGTGGCCGGATGAAGGCCAAGCCGCCAGCAGATCTCATCGGCCATCCAGTTTCCAATCCCGGGACAGGCATTTTGGTCCAAAAGGAGGGCTTTCAGTGGCTTTTTGGGATGCCGCTCGATCAAACGACGAACCCGGGCCAGCGAAAACCGCGAATCCTGGGGTTGGGGAGGGAACTCGGCCCAGGGATCGGCCTGGTCGTGAAGCATGACGCGTCCGAACATGCGGTAGTCATTGAAGATGAGGGAGGCCCGACTGGTCTGCAGAATGAGATGATCGTGCTTCTGGGTTTCGTGGTCGGGCGGCGCGACCGATAGCTTTCCGGACATGCCAAGATGGACTTCGAGGTGGAGTTCGGGTGCGAAGGTGAAAAGCATGCGCTTCCCGTGGGCCCGTGATGATTGCAGGGGATGTCCCTTCAGAATGCCCAAGACGGCGGCCGGACAATCACGGTAAATCCGGGCTTTCGGGTGGGTCTGGATGCCGGTGATGAGGTCTCCGTGGAAGGACGCCCACTGGCGGCGGGCGAGTTCAACTTCGGCAAGTTCGGGCATGGGGTGAGAATACGGGCTTTCCCTGATTTTGAAATCGGGATTTGGCACGGGATGCGCTTAGAATCAGGAAGTGGCGGATGAAGGGAAAAAACTAATGGTGGTGAGCGACCTCGACGGGACGTTGCTCGACCATGATGACTATTCCTTCGACGAGGTTTTGCCGGTTTTGGACCGCATGGACGAGGCCGGGATCCCGCTCATTGCCAATACCAGCAAAACAAAGGCCGAATGGCTCGCAATGAGGGGGGATTTTGGGAACACCGCTCCCTTCATCGTGGAGAACGGATCAGCCCTCTACGATGGTGAGGTGGTCGAGATTTTCGGGAAACCGAGGGCTGAAATTTTGGAAATTCTCAAGCCTCTGAAGACACGTTTCCGTTTCACCGGATATGCCGATGTCGGGGTCGAGGAGGTGATGGCATGGACGGGATTGGGGCGTGCCTCGGCCGAACGTTCCGCAGATCGACAGTTCAGCGAACCACTCGTTTGGCAGGATACCCCGGAGGCCGAGGAGGAGTTTTGCGAGGTGGTCGCGGAGCGCGGGTTGATGACCTTGCGGGGCGGCCGTTTCCTTCATGTTCTGGGCCAGACCGACAAAGGAAGGCCCCTCTCTCATTTGCGGAAGGAAAGTGCCGCGCTGATTGCGCTGGGCGACCGGCCAAATGATCTTGCGATGCTGGAGGCGGCTGACATCGGAGTGATCATTGCTTCTCCCGGGGACTTTGTCCTCGAGGCCGAGGGCATGCTTCGAAGCACAGAAACAGGCCCCCGCGGATGGGCTGAAATGATGACTCAGATTCTCGATCAACTTCAAATTCCAACTCCCCAAAATCATGGCTGATTTTCATCAAGGCGGCTCGGTCGCCACTCTACACAATCTGACCCGCCGGCCGCTCGCCGAGCTTGAGGCGGAACTCTGCAAGTTTTCCCGAAAACGTCCCATGGGCTTGTTGCTGCCATGTTTGTTTTCTGAACTGGAGACGGAGGCCATGCCCCGCATCCTGGAGGAAGTCAAACAAGTCCCGTACTTGGACCAAATTGTCATTGGTTTGGACCGGGCGACTGTGGACCAATACAAGGAAGCGCTCCGCTTTTTTGGAGAACTGCCCCAGCATCACCGGGTCCTTTGGAATGACGGACCGCGTCTGCGTGCCCTTGATGCCGAGCTTGCCGAGCAGGAGCTGGCACCGGCCGAAATGGGGAAGGGCCGTAACGTCTGGTATTGCCTGGGCTACATGCTGGCGACCGACAAGGCCGAGGCCATCGCCCTGCACGATTGTGATATCGTGACCTACGATCGCTCGCTCCTGGCCCGCCTGATCTACCCCATGGCCAATCCGCAGTTCAGTTACCAGTTCGCCAAGGGATACTACCCCCGCATTGCCGAAGGAAGCCTCAACGGCCGGGTCACGCGTCTGCTCGTGACGCCTTTGCTTCGTTCGCTGGAACAAGTCACCGGACCAAGTGATTACCTCACTTATCTCGATGGATTCCGCTACCCGCTGGCCGGTGAGTTTTCCTTCCGCAAGGGAGTGATTCCCGACATTCGCATGCCAAGCGACTGGGGGCTCGAAATGGGCACCTTGTCCGAAATGTTCCGCAACTATGCCAACAACAAGCTTTGCCAGGTCGATATTGCCGACGTCTACGATCACAAGCACCAGGACATCTCCATCGACGACCGGGCCAAAGGGCTTTCCAAGATGTCGATTGATATCTGCAAACTGGTCTACCGCAAGATGGCGGTGATGGGGACGGTCTTCAGCAAAGAGGTTTTTCGGACGTTGAAGGCCGCCTACTTCCGCAATGCCCTCGATTTTGTGGAGCGCTACAAAAACGATGCGGTGATGAATGGTCTCGATCTTGACGTTCACAAGGAGGAAGAAGCCGTCGAGTTGTTCTCGGAAAACATCATCGCGGCCGGGAAAATGTTCCTGAGTTCACCTCACGAAAAACCCTTTATCCCAAGTTGGTCCCGGGTGGTCAGTGCCATCCCCGATATCTATGAGCGACTCATTGAAGCCGTCGAGGAGGATCACAAGGAGTTTACCGAATCATGAGTCCACTGGAGCAACTGATTGTTCGAATTGAAACCCACCTCACCTCAATCTACGGGGAGGGTCGCCATGAAGGGGTGGGAGATCGCCTCATCGATGCCATGCAGCTTCGGGAGCACTTCTTCGAGCCCATTCCCTTCACCAATCATTGGTCGGAGAAAGACATCGCCCTCATCACCTATGGTGACAGCATTCTTCCCGAGGAAGGGGCACCGCTCGAGGAGCTGACACGCTTTGTCCGGACGCGTCTCGAGGATGCCGTTTCCATCGTTCACGTCCTGCCTTACTTCCCTTGGACTTCGGATGATGGCTTCGCGGTTTCCGACTACGACCAAGTCAATCCGGAGCTGGGGGATTGGTCCCATCTCGAGGAGCTTTCGAAGGACTATCGCCTGATGTCCGACCTCGTTGTCAATCATTGCTCCGCCGCCCATCATTGGTTTGTCCAGTTTCAACAAGGAGAGGAACCCGGTTGCCGGTTCTTTGTGGAGGCTTCCCCGGAGGAAGACCTCAGTATGGTGGTTCGTCCGCGGACCAGTGATTTGCTGAGACCCACCGAGACTCCCGAAGGCACCAAGTGGGTTTGGTGCACCTTTGGTCATGACCAGGTGGATCTCAATTTCCGCGATCACGATCTCCTCGTCGAGTTGGTGAAAATCATCCGCCATCATCTCGACCGCGGGGTTGGAGTCTTCCGCCTCGATGCGGTCGCCTTCGTCTGGAAGGAGCTCGGCACCAGTTGCATCAATCTTGCGGAAACCCACGAGTTGGTTCGCCTCTTCCGCACCTTAATCGAGCACGTCAAACCGGACGCCGTGATCATCACCGAGACCAACATTCCCAATCAGGAAAATCTCTCCTACTTCGGAAACGGAAACGAAGCCCATGGGATCTACAACTTCTCGCTTCCACCCTTGTTGCTCTACGCTCTGACCAACGGCAACTGCCGCTGCCTCATCCAGTGGCTCATGAGAATGCCGCCAGCCCAGCCCGGAACGATGTATTTTAATTTCATCGCATCACACGATGGCATTGGTCTGCGACCTGCCGAAGGGCTCCTGTCACTCGAGGAGATCGATGGCTTGGTCGAAACGATGCGCTCACATGGCGGACTGGTTTCCGAGCGCATGCTGGCCGATGGAACAACCCGCCCCTACGAGATCAACATCAGCCTCTTCGATGCTCTTCAGACCGAAGAAAAATTCCTCTGTGCCCATACCATTTTGTTGGGACTGGAAGGCATTCCTGCATTTTACATCCACAGCCTTCTCGGGACTCACAACGACCTCAACCGGGTGGGGGAAACCGGCATCAACCGCCACATCAACCGCCATCAATGGGAAGCCGGACGTCTGGCTGCGGTGCTTGATGACGACAAGACCTCTCATGCCCGCATTCTCGCGGGGCTTTTAAAACGGATCAGGCTTCGCAAGAGCCAGCCGGCGTTTCATCCGAATGCCACCCAGTTCACCTTGCACCTGGGTGAGCAGGTCTTCGCCTTCTGGCGCCAGTCCCTCGATCGTCGAAACAACGTCTTCTGCCTTAATAATGTTTCCGGCGAAGAACAGCACATCCCGGTCGCGACGATCAATTTGATCTCAACCGAGCATTGGTTTGATCTCATCACCGGTGAAGATCTCGCGGAGGACGCGGCCGAGATCACCCTCGCTCCCTACCAATGCATTTGGCTGACAAACCGGCGCAAGCATTTGCCCTACTGACTGAGTTTGGCCAGATAGGCGGCCACCTCATCCGAGTCCTCGGCCGGGGCCCACGAGGCAAACTCCTTGTCCGTTGAGGGGTCGTATGGACCCTGCTTCACCTCAAAGATGATGGTGTCGGGTTGATGGACAATCATGCCATGCCAGACGCCGGGTTCGAGGTCGACCAGAGGACGCTCCGGGGTCAAATGGTGACGCTCGAGAATCTCACCATTTGGTTCAAAGATCAGCAATTCCAGTTGGCCCGCCAAGACACACACCGATTCAGTGGCATGGGGCAGGGGATGGCAGTGCGGGCGAATGTAAGTGCCCGGTTGCAGGAAATTCAGGAGACGTTGCACCCGGGATTCCTGATCACGCTGCAGGGGCTGGATCATTCGAAGCCGGGGGCTCTTGCGGGATTCTTCGCGACCCTTTTGAAAAAGAGACTCGTCAGGAAGAAACACGGAACCTTCGGGATTTGGGAGCGCGTTGGGCATCGGAAAAGAGTGGGTTGAGGTTACTTAGGATTTCCAAAATAACTGCTGGAGCATCTCTGATATCCTGCTAGCTTTCTAGCATGAAATTCGGACGTCGAATGATCACTTTTGGAGTCCTCGGGACTTTTGCTCTAAGTTCTTGTCAGGTCACCGATCCCTACACTCGTGAACGGAAAACCGCGAAGGCAACATCCGGTGCCTTGATTGGTGGAGCGATCGGTGCCGCGGTTGGTGCGCTTACCGGTGATGGCGGGAGCGACAGTCGCAAGCGCGCCTTGATCGGGGCCGGAATCGGTGCCCTCGCCGGAGGTGGGATCGGTGCTTACATGGACCGGCAAGCTGCCGAACTTCGTAGCGAACTTGAAGGGACCGGCGTTGGAATCCAGAAGACAGGCAACACCATTAGTTTGGTCATGCCGGGAGACATCACTTTTTCGACCGGCAGTTCCGGCATCAGTGGAGAGTTTTATCCCACCTTGAATTCGGTGGCCAAGGTGCTGAACAAATACAACAAAACCCGGGTGGCGGTCACCGGTCATACCGACAACGTCGGCGGGCGGCAGTATAATCTCCGGCTTTCCCAGGCCCGCGCGAGCAGCGTGGCCAGCTACCTGCAATCGCAGCGGGTGGCAGCCCAGCGTTTTGTCGTTTCCGGGCAGGGCTATGATTCCCCGGTCGCCAGCAACAGCACCGCCGCCGGTCGTCAGGCCAATCGCCGCGTTACGATCCAATTGGCTCCGCTTTAGGAGAAACTCATCAACCCGTCCTGAAGCCGATCAACGAGACCGGCGGCGACGAAAAACCCGGCCACCTCGAAGAAGGGCCGGGTTTCTTTCAAATCGTTACTTTCTAGGCTTCCCGCTGGATGGAAGGAATTGGATTTTCCTTCTTCCCCAACGCGCGGCGCATTTTGTCGAGTGCGATGTTTTGGAGCTGGCGAATTCGCTCGCGGGTGACTCCAAAGTCACGGCTGATTTCTTCAAGAGTAAGCGGCTTCTTGCCGTTCAGTCCGAAGCGGGCCCCGATGATTTTGGTCTCACGCTTGTCGAGGAGCTTGAGAAGGGGTCCCAACTGTCCGTGCATTTCCTTGGCAGTGAGAGCCTGGAAGGGATCGATCGCATTGGCATCTCCGAGAGTCTCAGCGTAGGTTGAAGATCCTTCCTCACCAACAGGTGACTCGAGCGAAGTCGGGCGCTTTGCAGCCTGCTTCAGAAGAGCGAGTTTCTTGCGGGGAATTCCAAGAATTTCGGTCAATTCATCATCGTTCGGCTCGCGGCCGAGCTCTTCGGTGAGGGCGAGGGAAATTTTTCGGAGGCGGGCAATCTTGTCGACCATGTGCACTGGCAGACGAACAGTCTTACTTTGATTGGAAAGAGCCCGTTTGATGGACTGCTTAATCCACCAGGCGGCATAGGTTGAAAGCTTTCCGCCCTTTTCCGGGTCGTATTTTTCCACCGCTTTCATCAAGCCGATGTTCCCTTCGGAAATGAGGTCGGCCAGCGGCAGTCCGTAATTGGAGTAGTCTTTGGCGATTTTGACGACCAGACGGAGATTGGCGCGGATCATGTGGTCGCGGGCCTTCTCGTCGCCCATTTTGATTCGTTCTGCGAGCTCCAGCTCTTCTTCAATGGTGAGGAGATCGGTTTTTGCGATCTCGTTCATATAAACGCGCAAAACACTATCGGAGTCTTGATTCATAACGCCGGTAGTCTGACACATCGGAGACCGTTATCCAATGTTTTCAGTAATTTTTGAAATTAGCAGGGCTTATGAATGGAAAAACCGCCGGGAATAAGGTCCCGACGGTGAAAACGGCAGAAGATCGTGCCGGCCTGCCGGGCCGGATCAGAGCAAGTCGACTTAGGACTTGTAGCGGAGGCGCTTCTTGTGGCGGTTCGCCTTCATGCGCTTGCGACGCTTGTGCTTGCTGATCTTGGTCTTCCGACGCTTCTTGAGATTGCCCATGGTTTATTTGGTGTTGGGTTGATTCTGCGGATTTCTAAAACCGCAATTCCTTGAAATTCTGAGTGTTACGAAACGATTTTGTTGAGGGGGTATTCGATAATGCCTTCGGCTCCCAATTCTTTCAAATCGGGGATCAGGCTGCGGGCCACCTTTTCGCCGATAATCGTCTCGAGTGCAAGCCAGCCTTCTTCGGTGAGTTTGGCCACCGTCGGACGACGAAGGGACGGAAGGCGTTCGAGGACCGCATCGAGCGAGGATTCGGGAAGGTTGAGTTTAAGACCAACCTTGTCGCGGGCTTCAAGAGCGCCTTGCAGCATGAGAACCATGCGCTCCATTTTACCGCGCTTCCACTCAT
>JASFWU010000335.1:0-3426 GCA_050049035.1 Akkermansiaceae bacterium
TGCAGAGAATGGACCGTATGAGTGGATCGCAAAGCCGGGTGCGCGGCGACTTCGCAGGAGTCCTGCAGTCCGATATGGCACTTGAAGCCGAGCACGCGGGGATGCCGGTAGTTGATCTCGAGGGAAGAATTGTGGGGATGGTCATCGCCAGAGCCGGACGCATCAGCACCTTGATTCTTCCAGGGGAAGACATTGCTGAACTTCTCAAGAATGAACCCGAAGCATTGGATGAGAAACCGCCACGCGTCGCTCAACGTGAGGACCGTGTTCCCAACAATCGCCGCGACCGCATGCGACGGGAACTCGATTTGATGCGCGAGTTGATGGAGAATCTGCGTCGCGAGTTGGAAGAGGAATAGAAGAGATTCACTTCAGTCCTCATCCACGGATTGGAACTTTGATTTAGCCAAAACGGAAGAAGCCACTGACGGTTTCTTCCGTTTTTTTTGCAAGCTCCTCGAGCGAAACACCCCGGTGCCTGGCTATGACCTCGGCAGTCAGGCGGGTGTAGGCAGGTTCACAGCGAGAGCCCCGGTGGGGAACAGGGGCGAGGTAAGGAGAGTCGGTCTCCAGCATAAAGGAATCGGCGGGAACGATCTTCACCGTTTCAACCACGGCTTGGGCGTTTTTGAAGGTGGCGATTCCGGTAAACGAAACGAGGCCACCCGCATCGATCACTTTCATGGCAAGTTCGGGAGGGCCCGGAAAACAGTGGAACACAGCTCTCACGCTGCTTGAAAAATCACGGTAGATGTCGAGGGCATCATCAAGGCTAGCGTGACCGGCACGATCCCTCGTGTGAATGACCACATTGAGCCCTTTCGAGGACGCAAGGGAGAAGTGCCGACGGAGAAAATCGCGCTGACGCCGGTGGTAATCCTCGTCACTCCAGCCATCCGGGGCCGGGTGAAAGTAATCAAGGCCTGTTTCGCCAACCGCCGCGACATTGGGATTGTCAAGATATGGCGTGAGGAGAGATTCAAAATCATCTCTGGTCTCGTGAACGTCGCAGGGGTGGATGCCGAGGCATGCCGAAACTTCCTCGTAGTCGCGAGCCAGCGCGAGGTTGGTCAGTTGGTCCTTTTCGTCGGTGGCGAGGGTGATCAGTCGGTTGACTCCCGCCTCACGGGCTCGGGCAATGAGCCCGGGGATTTCCTCCTGGGAAAATTTGGGTGAGCCCAGATGGCAGTGGGAGTCGGTCAGGGAAACAGACACGGGCATGATTCCGGATGGGTCCCGCGGTCAGGACTGGAGGTAGGTCTTCTCTTTGTAGAAGAAGGCAAAGGGAATGAAAACAATCGCAGTTCCTACCATGAGGAAGGTGAAGAAGCGGAAGTAGGAGGCTCCCGAAAGAGTGCTTCCACCACCAACACTGGATTTCACTTTGAAGAAAAAGGGCTGTTCCGTTTTTGCCTTTTCCCCGATCCCCAGTTCTTCCTTCCTCGCTTCCAGCCAGGCTTTTTCGGGATGAAGGAAATCAGTCCACGACGCCTCTTCCTCCGGTTCAGGATCGGGAAGAGAAAGGGTCATGTTGAGATCCCAACGCGTGAATTGCTTCCCATCAGGACCATCCGAGGAGAGCCTCGCGGTCAGCGAATTGGTTTGTTGGTAACGGAAAGGATTTCCCCAGGGGTCCTTGGGGAGTTCGAGAGATCCAGTGGCCGGGAGTTTCCCTGCCTTCTCGGTTTGGTCCGAGATCATCGAAAGGAGTTCCGCGAATTGGTCGTTCAGGCCTTCCGTTTTGAAGTCGTGGAGAGCGTGTTCGGCATCCTTGTCCGGCTCGGTAATCTCGTCGCCACTGTTTTCCTTTTTGTCGAAGCCAAGCTTGAGCTCTTCGCCATTCGCTTCTGGAATGATGATCGCTTTGTTGATTTGCGAGGTGATGGTATTGCCGAACCAGACCGCCAGAAGGAACACAGCCATGATGACCGATTTCATGGTTTTGGGTGCCTGGGTGTAGGAAAACTCAAGGGCGACAATGGAGACCATCACCTCTCCGGCGGTCAAAAGAGCATGTGCAAGAATCTGCCAGGCAACCGATGGACGCTGGCCGGCGTCAATCCACGACTGGACCAAGGTCACCAGGGCAAAGGACGACGCCGCCAGAAAGAGGCCGATTCCGATTTTTCTCAAAGGGGTGAGCTTGAATACCTTGTCGATCGCCGGGTAGACGAACATGGTGAACAAGGGGATGAAGGTGAGAATCAGGAGGGGGTTGATTGCCTGGATCTGGGACTCGAGCCATTGAATGCCAAGGAAGTTGCGATCCATGTCCTGAGCCTGAAAAACCCAGGAAGAACCGGTTTGGTCAAACAAGGCCCAGAAAACGGCGATGAAGAGGTAAAGGGGAAGTAACTTTCCGATCGCAACCAGTCCGTCGCGAGAGCAGACTTCTTTGAAGAATTTCTTCCCGCCCGGAGGCACGTGGATGAACTTGTCACGTCCCAGCCAGAAAAGGAAGGTGGCCAGAGCCATCAGGACCCCGGGGATCCCGAACGCCCAGTGCGGGCCATACCATTTCAGCAGCCAGGGCGTCATCAAGGTTGAGACAAATGAACCGAGGTTGATCGAGAAATAGAACCAGTTGAAGATCTTGGTGAGGAGATGGGAGTTGTTCTTCCCAAATTGGTCGCCCACGTGAGCAGAGACACATGGCTTGATTCCGCCTGCGCCCAGGGTGATCAGGGCCAATCCTCCGAACAGCCACCATCCTGAACTTCCCACAAATCCCATAAAAGCCAGTGCCGCGTGGCCCGCGCAATAAACCAGCGACAGGTAGATGATGGTTCGGTATTTGCCGAGAAAAACGTCTGAGAGGAAAGCTCCAATCAGCGGAGTAAAGTAAACCCAGGAAACGAAATCGTGGTAGTAGGCGGTGGCCTGGGTTTTGCTCATTTCCTCGCCGCCGATGCCATCCATGAGCCAGAGATACTGCGTCATGAAGACGACCAGAATCGTTCGCATCCCGTAAAATGAAAAACGCTCGGCGGCTTCGTTCGAGATGATGTATGGGACGCCCCCGGGCATGCCGGTGGTGTCGGTGGGGGTGGTGCGGTATTCGGAACTCAAAACGTGGATGACGGCTGGAGCGTATTTCATTCGATCCTCACGGTTGGTCAATCACCGTTTTTCGATCTTCGAATGCGCTTTGACTCTGTCGCTCTAAGGCTGAACAGATTCCCGGAAGCCAGGCCCGGAGAATCGACATCCATGTGGCTTCTCTGGGGGCCTTCATGGTGAGTGACTGTGGCTCATTCAATTGATGATCATCTCTCAAGCCTCATTGCACGTTTTTGAGATTGCTAACAGGCAGGGGACGCGGCAATTTTTCCCTATGCTTTCCCTCCGATTGTCAAAATCAGACGGACTGGCGACAATTTGCGCTGCGGCCATTCTGGCATGGGCCGCGCCTGCCCAGGGGCGGAT
>JASFWU010000173.1:0-6129 GCA_050049035.1 Akkermansiaceae bacterium
GGGGTTTCCGACCTCTGGGAACATGGCTTTTCACAAGTGGGCCCGGACGAGAATGACGATGACGGGGATGGAACAAGCAACCGGGATGAGGGAATCGCCGGTACTGATCCGACGGATCGGACCAGTTCTCTTGATCTCGAGGTGACCGGATCGGAGGAGGAGGTCGTTTTTAGCTGGATTGCGAAACCCGGAAAAAACTATCGGATTGAGCATTGGAACCAATCGAACGAGCAGTGGGAGGAAGTCGCCTCTGTTCTTCCCGTCGTCATGGAGCAACCCGGTTCGGTTTCGATCCCGGGATTGAATGCCGGAGTGTTTCGACTCGGAGTCTCTGACGTCGATGCCGATGGAGACGGCCTCACTGCCTGGGAGGAATTTCAACTGGGAACAAGCGACACAAATCCCGTTTCGGGGGGTGACGGCGACGATCCGGATTTTTTGGCAGCGTTGCGCCGTCTGGAGTCGCCCGAAGGAATCACAACAACCGACGGCGTGTTGATCCCGCGGGTTTTACCGGATGACCAAAAGGCCGCCCGCTTCCTGATCTCGGCCAGTTTTGGCCCTACGGACGAGTCGATCGCGAGAGTGAAGGATTTGGGTTTTACCGGATGGATTGATGAGCAAATGGAGCTGCATCCCCTGACGCTCTGGCGCTCCATGCAGCTGAACGGACTGCCTTGGTCAAACGGAGTCGCGAAGACTGCTTGGTGGCGGTCGGCAATCGTTGCCCAAGATCAGCTGCGACAGAGGGTGGCCTATGCCCTGAGTCAAATTTTAGTTGTGAACACCGAGCCGGGAACCGTGATTGGAGACAATGCGTTCAACCAGCTGAACTACTATGACATTTTCGTCCATGGAGCATTCGGTCCTTACAGGCACGTTCTAGAGCGGGTGACCTACAGTCCGATCATGGGTTTTTATCTTTCCCATCTCAACAACCGCAAGGCAGATGACCCGGTTCATCCGACCCGTTTTCCGGATGAGAATTTTGCCCGCGAAATCATGCAGCTTTTTACGATTGGTCTTTGGGAGTTGAACCCGGACGGTTCCCGGAAGACGGATGCCGGGGGGCTGTTTATACCGACCTACGACAACAGTGTGATTACCGAGATGGCAAAGGTTTTCACCGGGATGAGCCATTCGACCACAAACAATGGATTTCCTGCCACAAGCTTTTTTGATGTGGCGAGGGGAAACGACTTCCATTACCCCATGAAGGTCTGGGATGAGGAACACGAACCGGGACCGAAAAACATCATCAACGGAGTATTTTTGGATGGCAGTCAAACCGGGGAGGAGGAGGTTCAGGCAACCCTTGATGCTTTGATGGCTCATCAATCGATGGCTCCATTCCTGGGCCGACTTTTGATCCAGCGGTTTACCAGCTCCAATCCGAGCCCGTCATATCTTTCCCGGGTTTCGGCAGCCTGGAATCGTCAGACTGACGGTCAATCGGGGAATCTTGGTGAAGTTATGAAGGCGATCCTTCTTGATCCGGAGGTTTTGAATCCCGGCATTGGCCAGTTCGCGGGGAAGGTTCGGGAACCGATCATCAGGTATGCCAGTCTTGCCAGGGCCTTTGATATGGCGCCTGCCGACGGGCGGTATAACGCGGCATTTTCCACCCTGCGCGATGAGTTTGGCCAGTACCCGACCGAGGCTCCCAGTGTTTTCAATTTTTATTCGCCGGACTTCGCCCCCGAGGGAGTGTTCCGGGAGGAGCAAAAGGTGAGCCCCGAGTTGCAATTGTCCTCATTGAGCCAACAACTCCTTTCTGATTCCCGTTTTCAGTTCACCATCGAGGGCAAGAGACATGTGAACTCTTTCATGGATTACTCCGATGAGCAGGCACTGGCAGGGGATGTTCCCGCATTGGTGGATCGAGTCGACCTTCTTTTGACCGGAGGTCGCTTGTCGGAGCAAACCAAGGCCACCATTGTCACTGCGGTAGAAAGCGAGACGTTTACTGCCGTCAAAACATGGGTGGCAATCTACCTGGTCAGCCAGTCGATGGAGGCCATCGTTTGGCGATAACGTATCGTTCCAATCAGTTTGAATTTATGAAACGACGTCAATTTCTCCGCAATACCGGTTGTTCCGCAATCGGGGGTACTTCGATGTTGTCAGCATTGATCAATCTCAGACTGACCGGGAGTTTGGCCGCGGAAGCCAAAGGGGGAGATGATTACAAGGCTTTGGTTTGCCTCTTCCTTGCCGGAGGAAACGATTCTTTCAACATGCTTGCTCCCGTTGATCCTGAAAACGGATACCCGGAGTATGCCGCTGCCCGTGCCGGGGTCGCCCTGCCTCTCACTGATTTTCTTCCCTTGGGTGATCCGCTTCCTGCCCCGGACGGGCGCACGCTTGGACTGAATGCCCAGATGACAGAGCTGAAATCTCTCTTTGATCAAGGGAAGGCTGCGATGGTGGCGAATGTGGGAACCTTGGTGGAACCGGTCACCAAGGAGGAGCTCTTGCTGGGGCAGAGGCCGCTGCCACTTGGGCTCTACTCCCATTCGGATCAGACTCTCCATTGGCAGTCCGGACTTCCTGATACCCGCTCGCCTCTCGGTGGCTGGGGGGGGCGGATGGCCGGTTTTCTCAATGATCTCAATGGCGAAAGCAAGGTTTCGATGAATGTCTCACTGGCCGGCCTGAATCTTTTTCAGAGTGGCTCCGCCACGTCGTTGCTTGCGAGATCCTCCAACGAAATCCCGGGAATCAGAAACTGGGGTGAATTTGCTTTCAGGCATCGGCGGACAGCGCTTGAGACCATGCTGGAGGGTGAGTACCACAATGCCTTCGAGAAGGCCTTTTCATCCAGCAAGAAGGACGCCATCGAGGCTGGTGCCGAATATCAAGCAGCACTGGAAGCCACCGATCCGTTAACCACCTCCTTTACCTCGACCAACAACCTTTCGATGCAGCTCAAGGCGGTCGCCGAGACCATTGCCGCCAGAGAGGGGCTGTCGAAATGCCGGCAGACCTTTTTCGTGCAGATGGGAGGGTGGGACCATCATTCCTCGCTGGCGGATCACCCCGCAATGCTGAGAACGGTGAGCCAGGCCGTTGGAGAATTCTATGGGGCGATGGTCGAACTTGGGCTTGAGGACTCGGTCACTCTGTTTTCCGCGTCTGATTTTGCCCGAACCATTACGCCAAGCGGAGCGGGAACCGACCATGCCTGGGGTGGCAACCAGTTTGTGGTGGGAGGTGATGTCGATGGTGGGAAAATCTACGGAAGTTATCCCTCGTTGACCCCCGGGGGAGCGTTGGATACCGGCCGGGGACGTTTTATCCCGACCACCTCGGTCGACCAGTATGTTGCCGACCTTGCCCTCTGGATGGGAGTCACCCCGTCGGATCTTGATGAGATTGTCCTCCCCAATTTGTCGAATTTCCACGACGTCGTGAATGACGGAGCTCCCCTTGGCTTAATGAAGACCTCATGAAGAGGGCCTTGCTTCTCTTTGGGGTCATCGTTTTGGTCGCCGGCTCCATTTTCATGATTGATCCGTGGTCCGCAGACGCCGGGGAGCAGACAAAGAGGATAGAGGAGCCGCCTTTTGAAGAGGAAACAGAAGTGCCGGAACCCGGGGTGAAGCTCATCTCAGGGAATCCGCTCATTGATCAATATGGCACCACCGCGGAGGGAGTGCGGGAAGATCTCGCGATCCTGCGGGATGTTGTTTCCCACTGTCAGACGCTCATCAAGGACTTCGATCGGTTCCACCTGCCTGACAACCCCGCGATTGTGAAGTTCATGCAGGGGAGTAATCCGCAGAAGTTGGCGTGGATTCCCCGCGCATTCAAATTCGTCAACGAGAAGGGTGAATTGGTCGACCGCTTTGGAAGCCCGGTGTTTTTTCATCGCTTGAGCGGTTTGCGGTTCGAATATCGTTCCGCAGGGCCGGACCGGAAGCATTGGACCGCTGACGACGTGATCGTGAAGTAGGACCTTACTTCTCCGGAGTCCTGAGCCTTGAGAGAGTGGTCAGAGCGTAGCCGGTGCCATATACTTGGTGATAGTCGTAAAGCGGGTAGTCCCACCATGAGCCGTCCTTTTCCTGTTTCTCCATCAGGTGCCTCGCAAGATGAGGGATGTAAGTTCCGCGTTGATCGGCTGGGAGCATCAACAGGCATTCGGTGGCATAGTAGAATGCGTAGTAGTAAAAATAACCGGAGATGGAAAAGTGGGTTTCGTGGGGAACCGGGCGCTTGCGTCCAATGTCAAACCATCCCTCACGAAGACAGAGGCGATGGATCCAGTGAACGAGCAGCTTGTCCGAGATTCTTTTGTCTCCGTATTTGCGAAGGGCGGCGAGACAAACCTGGGATCTGCCAAGCGAACCGGCCGGGCGGTTGATGGCGTAGCGGGGGCGGTAGCGGTGACCGAAGGAATAGACAAAGGACCAGTCCGCGGTTCGTTGCTTGTTGATGGATGCAAGGGCCCGTTTGACTTCCTTCTGCGGGAGCTTGAGACCAAACGATTGCTCCGCTTCCTTCAAGGCGAGGAGGACCGTGGCGGTGGTGAAGGAGGTCGGGATGCCCGAAAAGTGGGCGGTGGGATAATCCATGTCGTAGTATCCCCATCCTCCGTTGATATCTTCGGTGCGAACGATGCGCCGAACCTGTTGAGCCGCCAGATTGCGAAGCTGTGACCGCTTGGCCTCGTCATCCTTGCGATACTGGTAAAGGCGTGCGATCGCCCTGAGTCCGTAGGCGTGACCCCAGTTGTTGTAGGCCGTGGTGGGGTCAACATTTTTGAGAGTGGGGAGCTTTTTCAGCATCCAGGCTTCGGCCCGGTCAATTGCTGAGACGACCTCGGGGCGGCGGTCCCCGCTGTCAAGAAGGCCGGCCAGCGCGAGCATCGAGGCACCACTGCGAAAGGCGAGGTGCGAGTCGGGAACAGGAGCATAGATGTTCAATCCCTTGGTGCGGGTAGGCCCGCCCCAGGAGCCATCCTTGTTTTGTTTGGCAATCAGGAAGTCGACTCCCCGCCGGATCGAGTCCTCCAAATCCCCGGCCTTGAGTGGTGCGATCTCCGGCAGTGGTCCCAGCTTGGGAAGATTTTGGGCAGCCAGAGGAATGAGGCTGCCAAGAAAGAGGATGAGAGAACGCATGGCCTTGAACTACTGGTCGAGAATCACCTGGTCGACTTCGAGCCCTTCGATCACCTCAACGGCGGTATTGTTGTCAAAAGTCCGGCCGGTTTTGATAAGGCGGTCTTCCATTTTCCCGTCCGCCATTTTCAGCTTTACGGTCGACTTCCCTTCGCTCGTTTTGATGAACTTTTTGGGAATGACGATCGCATCCTCTTTTTGAAAGGTAATGAGCTTTACCTCGCCGGTCATCCCGGTTGCGAGTCGATGGTCTTCCGGAAGCGTCACCTCCATGGACAAGCCGTAGGTGTTACCACCGTTGGGAACGTTGGCCATCTTGCGAATCTTGACCGGGTAACGGGCCTCCTTGCTGCCATCGATCATGAGGGATCCGGTGGCATCGGCGGGAACGGCAAGAAACTGCCCCTGGGTCAACTGGCCATAGGCGGAGAGCGGGGTTTTGTCCGGAACCAGGACCATGAAGGTCTTGCCAACCGGAACGCTACCATCTTTGAAAAGAAACTTCGAAGTTTCCCCGACCGACCACGAACCATCCTTGATGGTCCCGTAATAAACCACTCCGTCCTCCGGGGCCTTGATTCCGAAAAACTGTTCATCGGCTTCGAGTTCGGCGAGATCCTTGTCGGCAGCGATGTTGGCCCGCTTTGACTTGGCCACTGCGAGTTCTTTTTCTGAAAAGGTCCTCGGAAGATTCAACTGTCCGGTCTCGTAGGCGAGCTTGGCTTGCTCATAAGCCCGGCGCAGATCGACAGCCTGCCGGGGGATGGATTTTTCGATTTCCCACTGGGTGCTTTCCTTTGCCTTGATGAGGGAAAATTTGGCGGACTCAACCGAGGCCTTTTGCCGCTTGAGAATGATCTCTTCGGTCTCTTCGGTAATGCCGTCCTCCTCATACATTTTGAGGAGCTGTTTGAGTTCTTCTTCCTGATAGCTCAGAGATCTCTCGGCTCGCTTGAGGTTCTCCTTCGCGTCATCGATTTGCAGAGCCCTGCCGGTGGTGGTAAAA
>JASFWU010000081.1:0-9500 GCA_050049035.1 Akkermansiaceae bacterium
TAGCCATCTTTGATTGGCGGAACTTCGGGCAGGCCAAGCTTCTTGCGACGAAACTCAAAGAGGGCCTGTCCGCTGGCCGGGGGCTTCTCCTGAAGATCCTTGGTGAAGTAGAGGGCGTCGCAGCGGCCGTTGAAGCCTGTTAAATCCCGCAGGGCGATGGTTGTGTCGGGTGAGGTGATTTCAATCTTTCCTCCTGATTGCCAGTGCCAGTCCTTTCCGACGGTGCCGAAGGTCACGGCCGAATCTTTTCCGTTGATCGCCACCTTGAACTTGCCCGGGGTCCCGGGGGCATTCCATTTGGCAACCCAGTCCTTGGTGCGGACATGGAGATGATAGGTTCCGGTTGTAGGAAAGATGACTTTGGTGGTGGCTTCCTCAACCGGGGTGCCCAGCCCGTGGGCCATCAGGTAGGCCGATCCCATGTTGAGAATGAACTGGGAATCCACGGACCAACCGCCCCGGTTTTCGAATGCCTCGGCCTCAACAAAAAGTGAATCCGCTGCCTGCACGGGAAGGGACAAGGCCAGGAAAAGGGCGACGTTCTTCATGGGAGGTAGTTACTAGTCAATCGGCTGGTTTTTTACAGCGAGAAAAGGGATTTCAGTGACAAGTGGAACGAGAAGCCGGATAGTCCGCCCATGGCCTGGGAGCTTTCAAAATTTGGCAAAAACCTCTGCGAAGGGAGTGGTATCGGCGAACTGATGGATGATTTGGGCGAAGCCTTGGCTGGAGGTGGTGAAGTCAAAATGCTTGGGGGCGGCCAGCCAGCTCATGTGCCGGAAGTCGATGCGGTTTGGCGGCGGCGGATGGAGGAGATCATGAGCGAACCGGGACGCTTTGAGAAGACGCTGGGAAACTACGATGTGCCTGCCGGGAACGAGGGATTCCGAAAGGCACTCGCCGGTCTGTTTTGTCGGGAATTCGGTTGGAAGGTCACGGAGGAAAACTTTGCGGTAACCATGGGCGGACAGTCCGCCTTTTTTTTCCTGTTCAATGCCCTGGCCGGGCGGTTTGAGGACGGGCGACGGAAGAAAGTCCTTCTGCCGCTTCTTCCGGAATACATCGGCTATGCCAATCAGTCGGTTGGCGCTGACTTTTTCGAGGCGATCCCGGCAAAGATTGAGAAGACAGGAAGGCACGAATTCAAATACCGGGTCGATTTCGAGGCCTTGGACCCGGGTGACGAGATCGCTGCGATCTGCGTATCGCGCCCAACCAATCCATCCGGAAATGTCCTCACCGATGAGGAGATCGAGCAACTTCGGGCCATTGCCCGGGCCAAAGGAATCCCCTTGATCATTGATAACGCCTACGGAGCACCTTTCCCCAATGTCATTTTCTCGGATGTGACGCCAGTCTGGGATGACGGGATGATCCTGACCTTGAGCTTGTCAAAAATCGGACTGCCCGGAACCCGGACCGGCATTGTCGTCGCCAACAAGGAGGTGTGCCGCCAGGTCTCGTCGATGACCTCGATCGTTGGATTGGCCAATGCCAACCTGGGGCAGGAGATCCTCCGTCCCCTCGTCGATAGCGGTGAGATCCTGAATCTCAGCAGGAATGTGGTCCGTCCATTTTACGAAGAGCGCTCGCGAGTGGCGCGTGCCCTTTTTGCCGCCGAGCTCGATGATTCGGTGCCTTATTTCATCCACCGGAGTGAAGGAGCATTGTTTCTTTGGCTCTGGTTTGAGGATCTGCCGATTTCTTCCAAGGAGCTTTATCAACGCCTGAAAGGCCGGGGAGTCCTTGTGGTGCCCAGCGAGTATTTTTTCTTTGGCCTGCCGGAGGACATGGACTGGAAACACACCCGCGAGTGCATTCGGGTGAGTTACACCATGGACCCCGACACGGTGGAGACCGGGATCAAGGTGATTGCGGATGAGGTGAATGCGATCTACCGAAGCGAAAAGGTGGTCTGATCACGATTGGTCAGCGCGATGGGGTGGTCGGGTTCTGCTTTAGGAAAATCGGGTCGTTTTCCCCCCGGGGAGGTCTGCTGAAGGGGGCGCTTCGCCAATTGGGTTTGTCAAAGGTTCCGGTGCCGCGAAACTGGAAAACTCCCTTCAGCGGTTGAAGGGGAAGCGAGATCAACCCCAGGAGTCCCCGGGCGTTGACCCTGACGACCATGTCCATTTTGTCTGTGTGAAGATCGATCCATCCTTCTCCGGTCAGAGTGATGCTGGTGGAGATGGCGGTGAAGTCCTTTGTTTCGAGAACCCCTTCCCGAACGGTGAATCGACCGGAGGCATTTTTCGCCCGTTCGTAGCCCATTCGCTTGTCCCGGAGGATGCCGGCCATCAGAGGGGAGAGCGGGCCAAGAATGGGAATGGAGACAAGATTCCCGCGGGCAATCATGATCGCCCCTTCCGCATTGAATCCACGAGCACTCCCTTCGACCCCGACAAAGGTGATTTTTCCGCCCAAGGTTCCTCTCTCCTCTTTTTCAAACTGATAAACGCGCGAGAGCTCCCGGAAAGAAATGCCGGACCAGGTCAAGTCCCCGCGGTAGGCGGTTTTCCCTTCGGACGGGACGTCGCAGCTGACCGCTCCTTCAATGGTTCCCTCCAAAGTGGATGCCGTCAGGTTTTTGACTGTGATCCGCTCTCCCTGGACCATGACGTCAGCCTTCAAGTCGTTCAGAGGGAGATGGTAACCCAGGAACGGGTAGTCGGTCCGGCCTGTTGTGCGGACTCCGACGCTAAAACTCGTCAGGTCTTTGTCTTCGGCACGACCGGCAAAGCGTCCGTTGAGAGTGAGATGAGGCGGTTGGTGAAAGCGATAGTTCGCGGCAAGATGTGCCGCTGTTTTGGGAGCGAAGATCCGGACAATCGGCGAAGGCCAGACCTTTCCACGAAGGTTGGTGATGGTGACGGAGTCCGAGCTTGATTGGAAAAGAATACGATCGGCTCGAATCTCTCCTGAAGGCTGACCGCCATGTCGGCGCCGGACCGATTCATCTTGATCATCAGGCAATGCCACCAGATCCGAAAAAGCGGCCTGGTTCCGGTCCAGTTGGAATTTCGTGGCAAGGCGATGAATGCTGTTCTTTTTGTAGCGGAGATTCTCGAGGCGGGCTTCTCCGCTAGCCGACCAAATCCTCGGGTCCCGTTGGTTCAAGTTGCCTTTCAGGTCGACATGTACGATGGATTTCGGAGAAAAGGAAAGGTCTTGCAGGGCGAGGTCGAGCCCGGTCCCCGGTTTGATAACCGGGCGGAAAGCTTCGATGGGCAGGGTTGAATTGAGGTCGAATTCGATGTTTTCATCCCGAATGATGAGATTGCCCCTCAAAAGCTTGTCTTTGCTCGCAAGCTCCAGATCACGGAGAAACAAGTTGTTGTCCCGCCAGGAAAATTCCGAGGCGAAACGATCGTAAGCGGTTTCCCGGTAGCGGCACTGACCGAAAGCGACCTTTCCCGTTGCTCGTACCGCCAGTTTGCCTTTCTCCGAAACAGTGTAACTCCCTTTCAAAGTCAGTCTGGGTGAATCTTGTAAATGAAGATCGGGGAGAAGATCGGGGCCGAAGCACTGGCGAAGGAAGTCCCGTGGGCGAAGGGTGGACCTGAGATCGACCCTGCCATCACGTTGATCAAGCGACCAGTCGATCTGTCCTTCCAGCACTCCTGATTCATCTTCGATTCGGAGTCGATCAAGAGTGATGACCTGCCCATGGAGATCTCCGGAGAATTCGAGCGCCTTGATCTCATAGTCTCGTCTCGAGAGGTTCCTGGCTTCCACTTGAAAAGTGGTTTGAATGCGGTCCGGCTGATTCAAATCCCCTTCGACTTGGAAGGAAATCCGTGGAGGGGATTCGGGAGGCAGGGTCCATAGCTCCAATTCCTCAAGAAATCCCAGGATGAGGTCGCTTGTTTGGGACCCGGGTTTTTCCGATGGCGCGGTTTCACGTTGCTCCACCAGTTTCAGACTTGCGGAAACCTCGATCTCGATTCCTTCGATTCTTGCGCTGGCTTCTCGAAGCAGGGCGTGTCCGTTGTCGGTGATCTCCAGTTTGCCATTGATTCCCTCGGCTCTGAGGGATTTAGCGGGGTCCTTTGAGGGAATCCGGGCCATGCCATTCGTGATTTCCAGGCCATGCAGCTTGAAAGTCCCGCGCATCGCCTTGGTTTTGTCGAGATCGATGACCATTTCGTCGGCCTCGAGAAGGGTGGTTGTCCGGGCTTCATCCTGAAAGAGGGAGACCTTGGTGGCGACCAGGCCCCTGGTGGGTTCGAAGCGCAGGGTCTCGAATGAAAGGTGCAAACCGTTGCGATCGAGTTCCTCGCTGATCCATTCGCCATAGCCACCGGGAAAGCCAACCTGATTGAGGTAAATGAGCCCCGACACGAGGGAAAGTGCCGCAACCGTCACCAGCAGAAAAAGGCTGGTGCGAATGAGACGGACGGCATGGATCATGGCCGTCATGATAATACTGAAAGATTGATTCGGAAAGGTGAATCAAGGAACCGGGGTTTGTTCCAGTGCGGCCGCGAGCAAGTGGTCGGGCTCGGGTGTGTCTTCGGCCAGGAGTCGGTGGCGAAGGACATGGGGAAACACTTTTTGAACATGGTCGGGGTGGACGGCGTTTTGCTCGTCCAGAATGGCCGCAGCCTGCGACGCCCTCTGCAGGGCAAGGGTGCCGCGTGTTGAAACCGAATGGTCGGCTCCAACCAGCGAACGGACAGCCTGGCACAATGACAGCAGGTAACGCTGGAGGGTCTCCGAGACAGTGACAGAAGCACTTTGATCCTGCAGAAGCTTGAGTTCGTTGAGGGGGAGAATGGGTTCAATCTCTCCGGCAGGAGAGGGCGTGGCGTGATGATTCAGAATGTGAAGTTGGGTCTGGTCATCCGGAAGGGACATCGGAATTGAGAGGAGAAAGCGGTCAAGCTGGGGCTCTGGAAGAGGAAAAGTTCCTGCTGACGAGGTGTTGTTCTGGGTGGCGATGACCAGGAAGGGATTGGGGAGATCGCGAGTCGTTCCATCGACGGTGACCTGTCTTTCATTCATCGCCTCCAGCAGGGAGGATTGTGTTCGCGGAGAAGCGCGATTGATCTCATCGGCGAGGACAAGATTTGCGAAAACCGGTCCCTCGATAAACTCGAATTCTCCGTTTTGCGGTCGATAAAGCTGGTAGCCGAGAATATCGGAAGGAAGGAGGTCGGGGGTAAACTGAACACGCCGGTAGGACCCTCCCAGTAGAGTCGCAAGGGTCTTGGCGAGGGTCGTTTTACCGATGCCCGGCGGGCCGGTGACGAGGGCGTGTCCACGGGCCAGAAGAGAGGTGAGGAGCAGGTCAACGGCTTCCTCGGAGCCGAGGACGGTGTCGAGAATCCGGTTTCGTAAGTCGTGGAGAGGCATGGATTTATTGGCGGCGAATAAACTCGTTGTAAGGCTCTTCGGCCGGGAACACTTCCCGAACCTTCAGGAGGGGATTGATTCGGCTGCCGACCTTTTCGAAGGTCAGGACTCCGGCTGCCTTGGACCATGAATCGAGTTTGGGTCGCTCGAGGCCTTCGGGAAACTCGATGGAAACCCCCACCACCTGCAGATCGGCGGCGCAACAGGTGATGATTTTCTGGAAGATGCGAAGCCTGTTGCCGGATTCATTGTTGATTTTTTCCGGAGCGATACGTCCCTCAAACTCGACCGGTAAACCTTCAAGGATTCCCTGAACCTCGCGGTCGCCGGCGGCATAGTAGGGCCAGATCAAGGGAAGCTGGAAATCACCGCTGGCATTCTTGGGATAGTCTCTCTCCAGGTCTTCCCGGGTAAACGGGGGAAGCATTGTTCCTTCGATGTTGGGGCTCTCGTAAAGGCCTTTCTTGGCAAGCCCCCTGGTGGAGAGCCCGTCCTTGGTCTGGGTCATCGCGATCGTCAGAGGAATAATGGTCAGAAGGATGGTGACGATCGGTCCGTGTCCTTCGTCGTGGTCATGGTCGCACTCCTCTCCATGCTCATGATGGTGATCGTGCTCGTGGTGATGGCCACACTCCTCGCCATGCCCATGATGGTGCTCATGATCATGATCGCAGGAGGTGTGGACATGGTCGTGGGATGGGCGGGGACAGATGACCGAGTATAAACCAAGGATCGTCATTCCAATCCCTCCCATCATCACGAAGTGATGGAAGCTGATATCGAGGTAAACGAAAAGACGGCCCGAATAATAAAAGTAGATCATGAGGCCGCCCCAGGCCGTCGCCAGGAGACCAAAAAGACGGGTATGTAATACGGACATCATTCGAGGGGGATTCTGGCTTTCTCACTCATCCAGCTTTCGAGGATTTGTGTTTCGGTAAAAATGCAAAGGGCTCCCGTAAGGATGAAGATGGCAACAAAAAGAAAGGCGATGAATTTCCACTTGAAAACGGTGGAGTAGAGAAAGACGAGTTTTGCGTCCATCATTGGTCCGAAGACCATAAAGGCGAGCTTCGGGCCGTAACGGAAGTTGGCAAAATTCGCGGCGATGAAGGCGTCTGAGGTAGAGCAGAGGCTGAGGACAAAGGCGAGCATCATCATCGCGGCCGAGCCAATGATGGAATTGTCTGCCAGATTCTTCCAAAACTGGTCGGTTGGATCGATGACCGTCGTCTTCAGGATGGCGGTGAGAACGACGCCAATACAGAAATAAAGACCAACGTCCATGAGATCCCGCAGGGAATTGCCGAGAGCTGCATTGAGGTTTTTCGGATGGTGGTGTTCGTGGCCGTCTTGGGATTGTGCCGACTCCTTGAGGAAGAAGCTGACCGCAAATCGTGAAACCACGAGAGCGATGATGATGGCAATGAGATAACCGAGGGCGAGTCGCGAGATCCACATTTCGTGTGAGTTGGCGAAGGCCTTGTAGGTGCTGATCGCGGTAACGGGATTGAAAATGGGAGCCGCCAGCATGTAAGCCAGCGCGCAGGCAGCCGGCAGGCCGTTTTTGATCAAGCGCCGGATCACCGGAACGACCGCACATTCGCAAACCGGAAACACAATGCCAAGGAGTCCGCTGATCAGGACTGCGACGAAGGTGTTCTTGGGAAGAATCTTCTCAAAGGTTCCCCTCGGCAGATAGGTGCCCAGAAATCCGCTGACGAGAGTACCGAGAAAGATGAACGGGAGCCCTTCGAGGAAGATCGAGAGGAACTCGTAAGAGCCGTCCGAGAGTTGATCCTGCCTTTCCTGAGTCACTGGCGCGATTGAAAGGTAAAGGGAGGGGCCTGCACCAACAAAAAAAGCGGATCATAGCGATCCGCTTTGGAGGCTTAAGTGGCGGTGGCGCCTTTAGTTGATATTGAAGTTCCAGGTGTAGGACCGATTGGTTCCGAAATACTTGTATCCCGAAATCGTCTTAATGCCCTTGGCTGCAGCGGCATATTTGTAGGAGCCCGAGCGAAGGTTGACCCGGCGGCTGGAGCGGGCCGGAATCGAGATGAAGCGGGTTTCGGGTCCCTTCACTCCGATCACAATATTCTTGTAGGAGTTGTTCCGAATGGTCACCGAAGGTCGGTAAACATAGGTGGTCCGGACCGGAGTGGTGCGACGAGGAGGGGTTGGGGAACCACAGCTGGTAAAGGCAAGGGTGCTGACCGCGAGAAGAGCAAAGATGGTAAGACGCTTGAGAGATGTCATGACAGGGTGTTTTTTGAAGGGGAGGTGTTATAGTCGAATCGAGGATCGGGACGAGAAAAAAGGAGGGGCCGCCCGCAAAATTCTAACTGTTTTTGGCTTCCCTCAATCTGGCCCGCACCTGCCTGCGTAGGTGTCTCCGGAAGTTCCGATATCGTTCGTTGACAAACTCCTCGTCGTAGATTCGAGCCAACAGGCGGTGATAGCCTGTTTCAAGCTCTCTCACTGTCATGGAATCGGGCCTGAAATTGATGTCGAACAGGGTGCACTTTTCCGAGGCCTCCTCGCACAGGATTCGTCCTTCCTCGGTCAGTCGCTGATGAAGGGGGGTTCCAGGGAATGGAGTGAGATAGGTCATCTGCACATCGTAAAGGCCGCTCTTTTTTACGAATTTGAGGACGTTGTCGAAGCTCTCAGGGCCATCTCCATCCATGCCGAAGATGAAGCATCCGTTGACGGTGACTCCGTGTTTTTGGATGGTTCCCACGGCCTGCAGATATTGATCGGTTCGGCGGGCCTTCCAGTTGGACTTCCGTTCGACGCCATCCATGGTCCCGAAGGAAGGGCTCTCGAAACCAATCAAGATTTGTTGGCATCCGGCATCCCTCATCATTTTGATCAGGTCTTCGTCGTCAGCCACTGATACGTCGGTTTCGGTAAACCACCTGACCTGTTCCTTGGCAAGAGCCTTCATCAAGGCCCTGCCGTGCTTCTTGTCGGCAAAGGTGTTGTCGTCGGCAAACTCGATAAAGGGTCGCTGATAGAGTTCTTTGAGTCGACGGATTTCGGCAATCACCCGCTTAACGGGTTTCACCCGGAACTTGGGCGATAGCCGCATCGATGCGGCGCAGAATTCGCATGCAAGAGGACAGCCACGTTGTGTTTGAACGGTAAAACGCGGGTAACGGTCGGGTCGCAAAAGGTGAAACCCGGGCATCGGGGAGTTGGCAAAATCGAAAGGGCCGCGTTGACGGGCGTCGTAAGTTGGCTTGAGCTCTCCATCGAGAAAATCCCGCAGGATTTCCGGCCAAATGACCTCACCTTCACCGATGGCAAGGCAATCGACATGCTGTTGCGCTTCGAGAGGATTCAACGTTGCATGGAGGCCACCAAGGATGACGGTGGTGCCAATCTCGCGGAACCGGACAGCCAATCGGTAGGCTTCCTTTGCGGTAGCGGTGAGGGTTGAGAGCGCCACCAGATCAAACCGTGGAGGAATATTGTCTTCCTCGACATCGCGGATCTCAAGGTATTCCACTTCGACTTCCTCCGGCGTCATGCCCGCAAGGGTGAGCAGTCCCAACGATGGCAGGGCTTCGATTTGCCTGGCCCTTCCGCTGAGACTGGGGAAGCTCAGTCCCTTTGCCAAAATGTCGGGATCACAAACCCGTAGACCGCTGATGGCGATGAATCCAATTCTCATGGGCGTGCTTACGTGAAGAGAATGATGGTGATGCCAGTTGCAGCACCGAGGACGGGAAGAAAGAAGAGATGACGAAAGGGCTTTTTCCAGGCGGTAAGACCGCAGACCGAGGGCATGCCAAAGAGAGCGACCGCCAAACCTATCAAGCCAATCCGGGCTGGCTGCGTCGCGACCGCCATGGGCTCAAGGGAAAGTCCGTAAAACAGTGTGAGGAGGCCAATGCCAAAGAAGGAGATGTGGCCGAGTCGCAAGAAACGCCGGGGGTGAGAGGCATAACCGCCAAGCCAGTTTTCGCGGTGAAACAGCAAGCCCATTATGGCGCCACAAATGACCCCGAGAAGCATGCCCGTCCAACCCAGTCTGAGAGCCAAAGAAACAATTTCCATGTCACGACGTTCTCATGCTGGAGCAGTCTGCCGGGATCGAATAAAACAAGGTCAGGATCATTCTGGTTGATGTTCTCCGG
>JASFWU010000082.1:0-9486 GCA_050049035.1 Akkermansiaceae bacterium
GGACGAGCCTCGATCTCCGGAAGATTCTTCTGGCTAGCGAAGGACTGGTGCGAATCGAGGGAGACATGCGCATCGATGGAATTGACATCCGGAAGGGAGATTTTCAGGTAGGAATCACTCCGGGAACCTTGTCCCATCTGCCGGGGGCGGAAACCAAGGTGTTTCAGCGGGGCCGCCTTGGACTGCTCTGGGCGCCTTTGAAAATCAGCGGAACGATCGACGCTCCGCAGGAGGATCTGAGTGAACGATTGATCGAGGCCGCAAAAGAGCGGATGTTTGAGATGATCCCGGAAACCGGCCAGGTGGCCTTGAAGTATACCGGTAAGGCCATCAGTGATTCCACCAAGGCGATTTTGGACAACAAGGATATCGAACTTGGATTTGGAGATTCGGTCCTCAACACCCTTCGCAAGGTGGTGGGAAATGACGATGAAACCGGTCCAAAGAAGCCCGGTGAGGTTGAAAACGGAATCATCGACAAGGGCCGGGAAGTGGTCGAGGACGGAGTGGGAACGCTTTTCGATATTTTCGGGCGACCGATTCAAAAAGGGAACTAGGTTGTTCCCAAATGAAGGTCCACACCCTGACCCAGGAACAATCACTCCCGATCACGTTGGAGGAAGCGTGGAGCTTTTTTTCGAGCCCGCGTAATCTTGAGGAAATGACTCCTCCCGGAATGGGATTCAGGATTGTCTCCCTCCCATCCGAAACCCTCTACGAAGGAGAGATCATTCAGTATTCCGTGAAGGCTTTTCCGGGCGTCTGGATTCCCTGGATTTCCGAGATCAAAGCAGTCCGGGAGGGCGATAGCTTTGTCGACGACCAGATTTCCGGACCGTTCAAGTTCTGGCATCACCGTCATTCGTTCGAAGATGTCAATGGGGGGACGGTGGTGAAGGATCTTGTGAACTATTCAATTGGTTTCGGGCCATTCGGAGAGATCGCCAGGGCCCTCTTCGTGAAGAAACAGCTGGAGGAAATGTTTCGCTTCCGGCGGTCCAGGCTCGAGGAAAAGTTTGGGACGATTACTTGATCTCTTCTTCCACAAACTGTGGATCGGTCAAAGTCTCTAGAAAGGCAACCAAGGCCGCGAGATCTTCCTTATCGAGTTTCAAACCTTCTTTCTTCAGCTCACTTGCCAGGGTCGGAGAGGGGTGAAGGGGAGTTTGGTAGTGGGCCACGGCATCCTTGAGCTTTCGGTAGCGACCATCGTGCATGTAGGGCGAGGTCAGGGCAATATTGCGTAAGGTTGGGGTGGAGAATTTCCACCGGTCCTCTTTCTTCCCGGTAAACCGCGCACGACCCTGGTCAAGGAGGTCTTCGTCCGGTTTCAGTCCGTTGTTCCGGAACTGGTGATCTGTAAAGTCAGGACCACTGTGGCATTGGAAACAGCCCGCTCCACCGTCCTGATAGCGCTTGAAGAAAAGGTCGTGGCCTCGTTGTTCCTTGGGTGTGAATTTCTCAGTTCCAGCTTTCACCCGATCAAATTTCGAGTCGGTGCTCACGATGGTGAGAAGGTAGTTTTCAAGAGCGAGGGCAAGTTTTTCGCTGGTGATGGGACCCGGACCGTAAGCTGCCTCGAAGTCGCTGCGATAACTGCTGTTCCGGTTTAGCTTGTAAAGAACACGGCGGAGGCTGGCAGCCATTTCGAGGTGGTTCTGGATGGGCTCGAGGACCTGCTCACGAACGGTGGAAACCCGGCCATCGAGAAAAAAGTGAGGCTTCCAGGCGAGATTGAACAGAGGAGGGGAGTTGCGTTTTCCAAGGCGGCCTGCGAAGCCTCTCGAACGATCGACATCATCACCAAAGGCAAACTCGTGAACATGACAGGCGGCACATGAGACTGTCCCGTCAATGGACAGGATGGTGTCGTGAAAAAGCCGTTCCCCGAGGTCGCTGCGGACCCTGGTGAGTTCGTTGTCGGCGGGAATCTGCGGTTTGGGGAATTTCGCCGGAACCTTGAGGGTGATTTTCCCGGAGGTCTTTTCTTCCTTCGTTTGGGCGTGCAGCCACGCCAACCCGAGGCCAACCACGGCGGTCAGAGCAAGCGCTTTGGTTTTCATGGGAAAGAAATAACATCATTTTGACCGAGGTCCGCAAGAATTGCCGTGATCCGCGAAAAAAATAAAACCCCACGCCTCCTCGAAGGCGTGGGGTGCTTGAGCGATCGGGGAGAAATCTACTGGCTGATGCGGTAGAAGATTTGGGGCTCGGTCGCGCCATCGATCCCGGGGAGACCCGGCGGAATGGTGTAGGTCGTTTCCTCACCCTGTGAGACTACCGTGTCCACCGGCAACCAGAGTCCCGACGGGTCGACCGCGGCCTGAATGGTGTAGGTTGCTCCGGGGCTGGAATTCCAGGTGAGAACAACGCTTCCATCATTTCCGCGGGTGACACCTGTGATCACGAGGTTGCCTCCGGTCAGGTCCAGAGGCGAGGTGCCTGCCGCCAAATCCGCAACCTGGGCGGGTGTGAGGACTCCTTTCCAGAGAGAGACTTCATCGACCAGACCGGCAACCCAGCAGCAAGCTGTGCCCCTGAGAATGGCTCCAATCGAGGTGGTATCGACATCAGGTGAAACGATGTCCTTGAAGGTCCAGTTGTCCCGGTCAAGAACGCCATCGACGTAGAGTTCAATCTTCTCGTTGGCATCATTGTGGGTGTAGGCAATGTGGCGCCAGGTGCCATCCAGTGGTTCGCTGTTTGAGAATTGATGATTGGGCGTTCCCTGGTCCCTGAGAAAG
This sequence comes from Akkermansiaceae bacterium, assembly GCA_050049035.1. GTDB lineage: Bacteria > Verrucomicrobiota > Verrucomicrobiia > Verrucomicrobiales > Akkermansiaceae > SW10. The sequence continues at coordinate 2,745 of JASFWU010000082.1, forward strand.
ACGTCAAAGGTGTTGTCAGCCCCGTTGTTTCGAGTGCCGAGGTTGAAAAGCGGGTCCCCGCTGAATGATGAACTTTCAGAAAAGAACCGACGGTCGTTTTGCCCCGTTCCTGTGACTTTGAGCCACATCGAAATGGTGAAGGCAGGAGAAGCCGAAATTGGCAAAACATCGTCCGGCCCATGGACCCGGGAAAGAAGTTCGTCAATGCCATCGAATGAAGCGGCCTGGCGGCCTTCGTCAGTCACGAAGTTGGAGGCATCCATATTCACGAGGCTGAGATCGTAACCATTTGGTCCGAGGTCGGGAGTGGTCACTCCATCAGTCGAGTCAAGAGGCCAAAAGGCGCAAAGGCGTTCCGAAAGGGGCGGGGCCTGGGTCGGGTCGCTTCCCGCGTTGAGCTCATCTGAATCACTGACGCCGTCACCGTCGGTATCACCCAGCAGAGGATCGGTTCCCCCGGCAACTTCGTCGCCATCGTCCAGTCCGTCGCCGTCAGTGTCCGAAACGAGCGGGTTGGTGCCGGCAGCGGCTTCGTCGCCATCATTGAGGTTGTCTTCGTCCGTGTCAGCCTCCTGGGGATTGGTCCCGTTGGCAAACTCCTCCGCGTTGGTAGAGTTGTCATTGTCTGGATCGCCGTTTGGCCCGTTGTTGATATTCACCGAGCCATCATCGTCGGTTGCGAGGCCGAACTCGTTTTCCCAGGCGTCGGGAAGACCGTCTGAGTCGGCATCAAGGTTGACCTGGTCGGCAGCGGTGCCATCAGCCAGAAGGGCCACATCGCCCGCAGCGAGCGCATTGTCCCAGACCGCAACCTCATCGATGCTGCCCAGGAAGTTGCAGCAGTCGGTGTCACGAAGGATTCCTCCAATCGTCGTCGTGTCGGGAGTGAAATCAGGGACGATGTTGTAATCATACTGCCCGTCCAAAACCCCGTCGATGTAGAGGGTGATGACCTTTTCCTGCGAGACCACGGCGATGTGGTGCCATTCGTTGTCGAAGGCGATGCCGTTGGAATAGGTGTGACCGTAGGTCTGGGCACCTGCTCCGTTTCGGATGTAAAAATCCAGCCTCCCGTCGGCGCTGGTATTGTGAGTGCCGATATTGTAGAGGGGGTTGCCGTCGGTGGTCTGGCCTTCACTAAACACGCGGTCGTCTGAATTTAGGGTGCCATCACCTTTCACCCACATTGAAATGGTGTAGGTGGGGTTTGCGGTCAGGGCGATTCCGCCGGTGCCATTATTGATGGAACCATAGGTCCCGGCCAACCCGTCAAAGGATGCCGATTGCCCGGCCCCCAGGGCGGTCGGGGTGTCGCCGGTGTAAGTGACGCCACCAAACATGGTGCCGTTGTTGTTATTGCCCGATGAGTCGTTAAAATCTCCATCGAGTTTCCAGTAACCCACAAGGTCGGCCAGAGCGGATAGCGGGAGAAAAAGAGAGGCCGCGAGAGCGAATCGCGATGACGAATGGTGGTTTGTTTTCATTTGGTGTGTGTCTTTTCTACGAAGAATGTAGGCCGCCGGCCCGAAGCCGTCGGTATTCATGGCGGGGAAAGTGCAAGTCCTGCCCGTGGGCGGCTACCGGCGGCGGCTAAAAACCAGAAGCAGGCTGGTCAGTGTCAATAAGCCGGAGGTCGGCTCCGGAATGGCATTCACCGTCAAGGCGTCAGTTCCTGCGGCGAGGGCGGAAATTTGAGCCTGGTTCAAATCGGCGTCCCAAAAGCTCACTTCGTCGATGCTTCCGGTGAAGTTACAACAATCGGTATCGCGAAGAATCCCACCAATGGTAGTGGTATTCAATGAGGCCCCGAAGTCTGGAACATTGGTGTAGCTGAAATTCGTGTCAAACACCCCGTCGATATACAGGTCCAGCTGGCGATCGCCGGCTCCCCCGAGAAAAAGGAGATGGGTCCAGGTATCGTCAAATCCGTCTCCATTTGAGTAGGCGTGTCCGAACGTTTGCGTGCCTCCTCCATTTCGAATGTAAACATCGACCCTCGCATCGGTTCCGTTGTTATGAGTGCCCAGGTTGTAGAGAGGGGTTCCATTTGTGGTCGAGCCCTCCGAAAAGATCCGGTCATCGACATTGTTGACCGTTCCATCTCCGCGAACCCACATGGAGATGGCGAACTCATTGTTAGTGGTCAGGGACAGCCCGGTATTGACCGCACCGTAGGTGCCGGACGCGCCATCAAAGCTCACCGACTGGCCTCCACCCAAAGAGGCCGGGACATCGGCGGTGTAGGTGAATCCACCGAACATGGTGCCATCATTCCCATTCCCGGAGGAATCCAGAAAATTGCCATCGAGCGGGTAGTAGGCAACGAGTGATGCCTGGAGAGGGGCGGCCGAAAGGAGGGAGGCGGCCAGGAAACCGGCTGACGGTAGGGGGCTCTTGAAAATCATGGGGAAAAGAGCTAACAAGTTGCCCCACTTGCGACAAGAAAAAAGGCAGGTAAGCCCCCTCAATGAATGAGCCCCGCAAACCGGGTATTTTTTCCTTTTCGCTCCGCGCGCTCAAGACACCATGGGGCGGCGCAAGGGACGTTCCGACGGAACATTCCCGGGAGCATCAAGGCGCGCAAAGCTGATACTGATTTAATTTTATGATCGAGCTGGAAGACTATTTTGAAGATGTCCTGGGCAAGACCCTCCGTGGGACGGGGATGAGCGACGGAGTGCTCTCGTTTCTCACGAATGTTTCCCCGGAGAAAATTGCGGAGCTGAAAGAAGGAAGGCTTGATGAAGAAGCAGTCAGGGCAGTGGCCCCGGCCCTGGGACTGGATGCCAATGCCTTGGTGGAGCTGGCCAACCGGTCGTGGCAACCTGAGGCAGTGGAGCTCGATGGCTTACGGCAATTCAATACTTTGTTTGATCCTGATCCCGAAGATCCCATGTCGGTCAACTCCTACCTCATCTGGGATCCGCAGACCAAACAAGCAGCGCTATTTGATACCGGAGCGGATGCCTCCCCCGCGCTGGCGGTGGTCGAGGAATTGGGATTAAGTCTGGAGACCCTTTTTATCACCCATTCCCATATCGATCACATCATCGACCGGAAGCGGGTGGTTGATACCTTTCCCGGGGTCCGAGTCCTCGTGAATGCCAGGGAGCCGGTCGAGGGCGCCGAAAGGTTTGCTGTCGGGGAAGCCTTTTCCATCGGAACCCTGAGAGTGACCACTCGCCTCACTTGGGGGCACTCTCCTGCCGGAACAACTTATGTGATCAATGGCTTGAAGCGCCCGGTGGCGGTCGTCGGAGATGCCCTTTTTGCCCAGTCGATGGGAGGGGGCGTGATTTCCTTTAAGGACGCGCTTGCAACCAATCGCAGCGAAATCTTCTCGCTGGAGGATCAAACGGTGATCTGTCCGGGCCATGGCCCGATGACATCAGTGGCCGAGGAAAAGGCCCACAATCCTTTCTTTCCCGAATTCAAAACACCCTAGTAGAACAAGAAAACAATGAGCAAAGTAGCATTTGTCGGAGTAGGCCGGATGGGCGCAAACATGGCGCGACATCTTCAGCTGGATTGCGGTCATGAGGTCACCGCTGTTTATGATGTGGACAAGGACGCCGCTTCTTCTCTTGCTTCCGAATTGGCAGCCAAGGATTGCGCCACTCTCGCCGAGGTGACGGCGGAGGCTGACATCATCTTTACCGTGGTCACCAATGACGATGCCATGCGCGCCATTTATCTGGGAGAGGGCGACAGCCTTTTCTCGGGCGCATCCGGCAAGACCTTCATCAACTGTGCCACTCTTTCTCCGGGAATTCACCAGGAAGTCCATGCAGCGGGCCGGGAAGCAGGGGCCGATGTTCTTGAGGGGGCGATGGCCTCTTCCATTTCCCAGGCTCGCGATGGCTCGCTGTTTCTCATGATTGGTGGCGACGAGCCGGTCTTTGAAAACCATCAAGACCTTCTCAAGGATCTCTCCATCAACCTCCGTTACTGTGGTGAGATTGGAAAAGCCGCGGAGGTCAAGGCGCTGGTCAATATGGTGATGAATATCAACACTGCCGCTTTGGCCGAAGGGCTGGGGCTCGCCGATGCCCTGGGCCTGGATCTCAAAATGGTTTGCGAGATCTTTGCTCAAACAGGTGCCAACAGCCGGGTGCTGGAAACGGACGCCGAAGATATGATCGACCGCGATCACGAATGTTGGTTTTCGGCCGAGCATGCGGCCAAGGATTCCGGGATTGCCGGGGATCTTGCGGCCGCTGCGGGATTGAATCTTCCGGTCAACGCGGCCACCAAGGCCCAGTACGATGAGATGGTTTCGCGTGGAATTGGTGACCTCGACAAATCGGGAGTCGCCGAACTGACCTTCAAAGGAAGGGGAGAGGGAGCTTGAAGATCAGGAACCCGGAAAAATCTCCAATTTCCCGACTTCGTGGTTTGACACCAGCCCGATTCATCAGGTTTACTCTTTGAAAGAGCGATTGTCACCACGATCGCCGCTCCGACACATCCACACTCTCTTACGATTTAGATCATGGCCGACGAAAACGAAACCAATACTCCTCCAACCACCACTCCGCCTCCAAGTGCTCCAGTTGCTTCCGCCGGAGGCGCACCCGCACCACCGGCACCTCCTGCGCCGGCGCCAACCATTCCTTTGAAAACAGCACCCGGGGCGGCACCCTCTCCGGCAGCCACTGTTCCTCTCAAAACGGCCGGGGCGCCTTCTGCTCCCGCGCCCACCATCCCCTTGGCGGCTCCGGGAGCTCCCGCTCCAAGTGGTCCGGCAACCGTCCCTCTTAAAACTTCGCCCGCAGCCTCGGTCCCGGGAGCCTCCGTCCCAAGCGGAGCGCCAACCACAGCCCTGCCTCAGGCAACCGTTCAGCTTCAAAGCACCCAGCAATTGGGGGCTCCGACCGCTCCAACGGCTCCAACGATGGCAACCATCGGCACCATCGCACTCGACGATGATGAGGAAGAGAGCGACACCATCCCAACGGTTCTCTCAATCCTTGGTTTCGTGGTGAGCCTTGCTGTTCTTGCTCTCGCCGTTATGGCATGGATGCACGACGGACAGGAATTTGGAGACCTCTTCAAATAGTAGTTAACTTTCCAACCGAACGAATACTCTCATGGCACTTCCAATTGTAATCTTCATCCTCGCGGCCGGCGTTGCCGCTCTCAATTATCTGACCTGGATGGTCGGCGGTTGAGACGGGTTTCTGATAGATATCAGCCTGCCTTATGCGGGCCTCAACTCCTCAAAGGGTGGCTCTTGACGCCACCCTTTTTCCGTCCATAGTCCGCCCATGGCACTTACTATCACTGAAGAAAACTTCGAATCCGAAGTCATCAATTCCGACCAACCGGTTCTCGTCGATTTTTGGGCTGAGTGGTGCGGACCGTGTAAAATGATCGCTCCCATGGTCGATGCGGTTGCCACCGAGGTGGAAGGAACGGCCAAAGTGGGCAAGTGTAATCTCGACGACGGACAGGCGCTCGCTGCCAAATACGGCATTCGCTCCATTCCCACCCTGCTGTTTTTCAAGGATGGAGAGGTGAAGGATCAAATTGTGGGTGCCAATGTGACCCAGGGTCAGATTACCGAAAAACTCCAGGCTTTGGCGTAAATCGCCGGATTCTTCAGGACAGATTTATGAAAAACGGGAGTCTCTAGTGAGACTCCCGTTTTTGTTTTGATCGTCAAAAGTGCCTACCACTTTTTGCCGTAGGCCTTGTTTTCAAGGCCCTGGCCAAGGCGCTGGAAATCCCGCCCCATTCCGAGCATGGTATTGCAGGAAGAAAGCAAAAAAGATGCTCCGAGAGCCGCGGCAGATATTAAGATCAGTCGATAGTTCACATCCCAAAAGTAAATGCTGCCCCCGGACTTGCAAGCCCTTTGTCACTCGGCCAATGCCTTGTCGGTGGTCCCGGCTAAAAACGGTTCGCCAGATTTTTGAGAATGATCTGAAGGCGTTTGATCTCCTCGATGGCCTCAAGCGTCTCCTTGGTGCCGAGAGCCGGGTCATTGAGCCGCGAGCGCAGGGCTTTCTCCTGCATCTGATAGTATCTGGCAGAAAGCATGGCGATCGTATCGCCGGCAGCCGCGACCGGATCCTCCGGCACCGCGTCGCTGAATCCTGCTTCCAGCGCGAGGCGATCCCCTTCCGGAATCGTCATCAGGTAGGTCTGCCGGGAAGCATTGCTTTCCGGGTTGGGACGCTTGGATAAAATATCAATCAAGATCCTGCTCCCCAGAGTGTCCTGAAGGCATTCTTCAAGAGACTCCAATTGTTCTCTGAGAAACTCCGCTGCTTGCTCGGAATGAAGGGCGAGATGACAAAGGTAAGCCACCATGTGATCCAGCGGAGTGGGTTCGACAACCTCTTTCAAATCATCACCGTAGTCCCGACGATTGTTTCGAAAACGGTCTTGCTCCTTTTTTGCTGCCGCTACTGCCTGCCGGAAATCATCAGCACCCAGCCGTAGCCGGATCGCCAGGCTTTGAATGGTAGCGTCTCGAAGGATCTCATCCGACATCGACGAGACCAGTCCCGCAAGACTCTTCAAAAGTCCGGCCTTCTCGGAGGCCGAGGAAAGGTTCACTGACTTGAGTTCCTTGTCGAGTTTGGCATCGAAGTAGTCCTTTGCGGAGTCGAGCAATTCTCGGAATTTTTCAACACCCTGGCTCTTGATGAAGGTATCGGGATCATCTCCGTCAGGAAGATGCATCAATTTGACTGGAAGCCCTTGTGCTGCGAGCTGTTGGAACGCCTTATCGGCG
>JASFWU010000083.1:0-9484 GCA_050049035.1 Akkermansiaceae bacterium
CCAAAGTCACTGACCGTTTCAAATGAAAACCCCTGGAAAGTCATTGAAGCTGTCGTGGCAATCGCGCGCACCGGAAAAAAGGAAGATCAAAAAGGCTGCCTGATGATCCTCGGCGGGCTCAACCCAAAGTCCCTCACCCGCGACCAACTTCTCGGATGGCTCCGCGCCCACTCGCTCCTTTTTACCCGCATGGGACCTCCGGAGAATCCAAAGGAGATCATCAAACGCCTCCTGCCGCTCTATCCCTCCGGCGACAACCTGACCGACCGAGATCTCACCGAGCTTCTGATCTTTCTCGGGGAACCGTCGGTCGTTCCCACCGCCTTGCAGTTGATGGCTACCGCCAAAGACGACCACACCGAACTCACCAACGAAGGGGTTCTCGCGCGGAATTCCCGTTACGCCAGTGCAGCCCGGGCAACCCATCAAAGTCGACCCAACTTGCAACAATACAGTCTCCTGTTCCTTCTCCGGAATGCCAAAGCCGGATGGACTCCCGAGCTCCGGCAGACCTACTTCAGCTGGTTCCCGCGGGCCACCAGCTGGAAAGGCGGAAACAGCCTTCGCAAGTTCATCGAAAACATCCGCAAGGAAGCTCTCGCAAACATTGCTCCCGAGAGTGAAAAGGCTGCTCTTGACCAGGTTTCCAAAACACCTCCTGCTGCGGCGGTGAATGCGGCACCGGCAAAGGGACCGGGCCGGGCCTGGACCGTGAAGGACAGTGTTGCCGAGCTGGAGAAACGCAAAACCGGACGCGATTTCAAACGAGGCAAGGAGTTGTATCACGCCTCGGCTTGCGCCAGCTGCCACCGCATGGCGGGCGAAGGTGGAGGGATCGGGCCCGACCTGACGGGCTCCGGCAACCGCTACACTCTGGGTGATCTCATGGAGAACATCATCGAACCTTCAAAGGTCATCTCCGATCAATACGGCAGCGAGACCATTGTCAAAAAAGACGGCTCCAAAATCCTAGGGCGGGTCGGAGCCGAAGACGATCAAACCATTTCTCTCATGACCAACCCCTTCGCTCCGGAGTCCCTCATCAAGATTCCTCTCAAGGACGTGAAGTCGCGTGAAGCCTATCCCTTTTCCATGATGCCACCCGGACTAATCAACACCATGAGCCCTGACGAGCTGGCCAATCTGGTGGCCTATCTGATGTCCGGTGGAAATCCCGATCATGCCGCTTTCAAATAGGAACCGCTTGAAACCGGGCACCGATGGGTTTTTGGAAATTTGTCACACTTCCGGGCCGTAGATACCGTCGATTCCGATGCGACGCACCTTTCTGCTGACTCTTCCTGCTCTTTTCACCGCACTTCTCCCGGCAGAACTCCGGGAGGATTTGGAGCCCTTCCTGGACAAGCATTGCTATGCTTGTCACGACGACATCGATAACGAAGGAGGGCTTAATCTTCTCGATCTGAAATTCGAACCCGCCAAGGCCGAAAACCGTGCCATTTGGGAGCAGGTTTTCCGTCGAGTGGAGGACGGCGAGATGCCTCCCAAGAAGAAGAAGCCTCCCGGGGCCGAAGCAATTTCCGGGTTTCTCAAGAAGCTGGAGCAACCACTCATCAAAGCGGACCGACTCGTTTTGGCCAAAAGTGGTCGCGTCAATGCCCGCCGACTGACTGCCCAGGAGTATGAAAATTCACTCCACGATCTCCTCGGCATCGATATTCCTCTCGCCGCCGAATTGACCGCTGATGCCGATGAAGGCTTCAGCACCAACGCAGAGTCCCAGCAGATTTCCCATTTCCATCTCAACAACTACCTTCGGGTCGCTGATCTTGCTTTGAACGAGGCCTTTGGCCGGGCGCTCGATGGTGACGCCACCTTCAAGAAAGAACTCTCCGCCAAGGAAATCTGTAGCCCGGGGCGCGGAAACAACCGAGGTCCGCAGCTCGTCAACGGCAAGGCCATCTCATGGTTTTCACGTCTTCAGTTTGCCGGTCGTATCACCAAAACCAAGGTCCCGGCAAGCGGCTGGTATCGCGTCACCATTCACAACTTCGAGGCCGTCAATCCCAAGAGCGGCGGCTACACCTGGGCAACCCTTCAGACGGGTTCCGGCTACTCCAACGAACCTCTCCTCTATCACATGGGGTTGTTGGAAGCGACACGCAAGCCGGCCACGGCTTCCTTCGAAGGCTGGATGCAAGGAGGCCATATCCTGGTCCTCAAACCCAATGAAGCCGGACTGAAAAGCATCCCGAGCAAAGGCGGGAATTTCACCTTCGGAGGGAAAGACTTTGTGAAATCCGGACACGCCGGGCTGCGATTTGACAAGATCACCATCCAGCGCATCTACCCGAATGCCCCACAACGCTTGGTCCGTTCGTTGGTTTTTGGAACAGTCGATCCCAAAAAGCCGGGCGAAAATCCTGCATCTTCGCTGTCCCGTTTGATCACCCGTTTTGCCTCCCGCGCGTTTCGTCGCCCGGTAACCGCTGCCCAGATCCAGCCTTACCGACAACTGGCGATGTCCGAGCTCAAGGCAGGCAAGCCATTCACGAAAGCCCTGCGCTCGGCTTATCACGCCATTCTTTGCTCTCCTTACTTCCTGACTTTTGTCGAGAAGCCAGGACCTCTTGATGATCACGCCATTGCCGCCCGGCTGAGCTTCCTTCTCTGGAAAACACTGCCCGACGGACCGCTTCGCAAGCTGGCTGACGAGAAAAAGCTCCGGGACCCAAAAGTCTTCCATCAACAGATCAGCCGTCTTCTCGCTCATCCCAAAGCCTCACGTTTCATCGAGGACTTCACCGATCAATGGCTCGATCTTCGGGATATTGACGCCACCCAACCGGACCCGAGACGTTTTCGGAATTTCGATCTTCCCCTTCAACTCTCCCTACGTGAGGAAACACAGTCGTTCATCGGGGCCCTGATCAAAGAGAACCGACCGGTCACCGAGCTCCTGAAATCGGACATCGGCTTCCTCAACACCCGTCTCCGTGATCATTACCGGCTCAAGGACGTCAAAGTGGTCCCCGGGCAGGGAATCCAAAAAGTGGCTCTCGCTCCCACACATCGCTCCGGACTTTTGACCCAGGCTTCAGTTCTCAAGGTCAGCGCCGATGGCTCGGTCACCTCCCCTGTCGTTCGGGGCGTATGGATTAATGAGCGCATTCTTGGCCGTCACATTCCGCCACCACCTGAAAATGTTCCTGCAATCGAGCCCGACATCCGGGGCGCGGTTTCCATTCGCGACCAGCTCGCCAAGCACACCAACTCGACCAGCTGCGCCAGCTGCCATGACAAGATCGACCCGTCCGGATTTGCGCTGGAGAGCTTTGACCCCATCGGGCAATACCGCACGGCTTACGGAACCAAAAAGAACTCCGCAAAGGTCGATCCCTCCGGCGTCACGCCTGACGGACTGAAATTCAATTCATTCTTTGCATGGCGAAATATTTACCTTAAGAGGCCCAAAATGATTGCGCGCGCTTTCGCCAGCCAGATTCTCAGTTATGGTGTGGGCGGAGAGTTGCGGTTTAGCGACCGCCCCCACCTTGAGACCATTCTGAAACAATCCTCCGCGAAAGACTACGGGCTTCGCACCATCATCCACGCTTCGCTCGCCAGCGACATCTTTCTCAGCAAATAACATCAGCAGCCATGCACATCTCCACCGGAAACGCCCTTCCCCGACGCACCGTCCTCAAACAAGCAGGCATTGCTCTTGGTCTCCCCATGCTGGATGCGATGGTCCCGGCTTTTGGAGCGAACCAGCCCAAAAACCCAAAACGCTTCGTGGGTGTCTCGCTTTCCCTGGGACTCCACAATCCCTACCTCGTTCCAAAGAACGACGGGACAAGCTACACGCCCTCGCCATACCTAAAGTCGATGCAGGACATCCGGGACAAGTTCACCGTGATCTCCGGTTCGTCCCACCCGGGCGTCAAAGGCGGGCACACCGCGGAAGCCTCTATCTTTTCGGCCTGTCCGATGGGACGGGGCAGCAACAGCAAGAACACCATCTCGCTCGACCAATACATGGCCAAGCATCTCGGAGACAAAACCCGGTTCCCTTCTCTGGTGCTCAACACCTCGAACCAGCGTTCACCGTCTTACTCGGAGAGCGGCGCGATGATTCCCGCCATCAACGATCCACGGAAGTTGTTCAGTACCCTTTTCACCGACGATTCCCCTGCCGCCCGGAAGCAGAAGAAGGAAATCACCCGCGGCGGACGCTCGATCATGGATATCGTTCGCTCGGAGACCAAATCGCTCGAAAGACAGGTGGGCCCCGGTGATCGTGAAAAACTCGATGAGTGGTTTACCTCGGTGCGGGAACTGGAACTTCGCCTTCAGGCCAACGAAGCCTGGATCGACAAGCCAAAACCCAAGGTGGGCAAGGCCCCGGCCAATCCGGACCGCAACAATGCTCCGGACATCATGCGGGCTTTTCTGGACACCGTATTCCTCGCTTTGCAAACCGACTCGACACGTTTCGTCACCCTGCACTGCTCCGGCAATGCCGTTCGTGCCCTCGAAGGAGTGGAGGAATCCTATCACTCCCTTTCCCACCACGGACAGAGTGGCGAAAAGCTGGAACAGCTGGCCATCGTGGAGAAAGCGACCATCGACCGCTGGGGCGATTTCCTCCGGAAACTCCAGGGCGCAGATCTGATCGACGACACCATGGTGCTCCTCACTTCCAACCTCGGGAACGCGTCATCGCACGACAACCGAAACATGCCCGTTCTTTTCGGAGGAGGCGGCTACAAGCACGGGCGTCACCTCGCCTTCAGCACCACCAACAACTATCCGTTGCCAAACCTCTACCTTTCCATGCTGCAGAATCTGGGAATGGAGGCCTCGAAGTTTGCCACTTCGACCGGCACGATGAAGGGGCTGGTGTAAACTTGCCGGATCGACGATCTAGCGCGTTCTTCGGATCACTCCTCCGGATCTCCCGGAAGACCGGCCGGACGATCCTCCTGAGTAGGACTTGGATGAGGTGGGCCTCACCGAGGAACTTGGCCTCACTGTTTTGACGCTGGTTCTTGGAGTCGAAGTGGAAGTGCGTGTCGAACGAGTGACCGGACGAATCACACGGGGCGAAGACGAGGGTCTCACAACCGTCGGGGTCGAAGTCGAGGGATTGGATTTGATGATCCGGGGAGTGCTGACGCTCGAGCCACCTCCGGTCACCCGGGTTGGCGGGCGTTGAACCGTCCGATTGCCAAGGATCGGTTTTTGGAGAGTTGGTCGATCCAGCCGGGGAACCGGGCCAAGAGGTGACCGATTTCTAATGATCGCCGGATTGAATTGACCAACGGGATTGCGAACCACCGGCGGATGTATGACTGGTCCTTGGATGATCGGTGCGCAGAATTGATTGGGCCAAAAGCCGAACTGGTTGGGCCAAACGACGGGTGGATTGAAAAAAGCCCCGCCGCCGATAAAGGCATTTCCAAGTCCAAATCCGATCGGTTGATGATCACGCATCCTCAGGTCATTGACCGCATTTTGAAGCTGGTTGATCTGAGCTACCATTGCGGCTTTCTCGGCCAACTCCATCTCCCTTTGAGCCTGGCGGGCCATTTCCGCTTCGAGGCGAGTTTGGGTTTCCCTTTCGTTCTGCTCGGCAAGACGAGTCAATTCAGGGTCGTAATGAAATCGCTCCCGCCACGCGGGTGGCAGCTCGGTAAACGGGATGCGGGCGACACCGGTCGAGTGACGGAAAATCACTCCAAGGTCGGTGACCCGGGTAATTTCAAGGTTCCGGTATTCCTCTCCCGACAAGGTTCTCAGTGAGGGATAATGCTCTCCTTCTGCATTGAGGCGGGCTTGTTTGCGGGCTTCCGCATGAGGGTCCTTCGCTTTCGCCTTTTTCTCCGGAACCACCCCGGGGGCTTCTTCTTCCTCGACCGGCAGAACGACAGGTGCCGGTGTGACCTTTTCGACGACCGTCTTAGATTTCTCTTCCGGAGCCTTGGCTTCAGCCACCATCTCTTTGATCTCGAGCAAAAGGCGACGCTGTCGGGCTTCCTTTTCCAGTCGCTCGTTCTTTTCCCTGAGAATTTCGTTTTCGAGGTCCGCGAGCTTCGCTTCGAGGGCCTGCAACGCTTCCTTTGAGGCTCCCTCGTCGCTTGACATACGAGTGGTGCTCTCCCGGCAGGAAACCAAGCAAACCGAGGCAGAAGCGATGAGAGGAATGATGATTTTCATGACAAACAAAGATGACTGGCGATTAGACGAGGATAGCGCGGATTCCATTCACGCACACCTGAAAAAAGGCCCGCCGGACGACTCGCCCCCAATCACAAAAAAAATCAGCGCCTTGCCAGCTCCGAGAGCCGGAAAGACGCCGATCTGATAGTTCCGGGACCCGGATTGTTAAAGGGCCGGAACTGCGACTTTTGCCAAAGCCGGAACGCGCTTCTCCTTCTTTCGAAGAGCCTTCCTCATCTTATTGAGCGCCGAGTTCTGAACCTGACGAATTCGCTCACGGCTCACTCCGAAACGATGGCTGATTTCCTCGAGGGTCAGGACCTTTTTGCCATTCAAACCGAACCGGGAATCAATGATGGCAGCTTCGCGGGCGTCGAGAACCTCAAGCATTTCATCAAGCTCATCGAGATAGTTCTTCTTGGCCAACTCATCGAGAGGATTGATCGCCTCGTCGTCACCAATCACCTCGGCATAGGTGGAAACCGAGTCCTCGGAAACCGGGGCATCAAGCGATTGCGGACGCTGGGAGGCCTGTCGAAGCATTGCCAGTTTGCGGACGGGAATCCCGAGAACGTCCGAGAGCATCTCATCGGTCGGCTCTTCACCAAGCTCCTCAGTGAGCATCGCGGTGATGCGACGGACCCGCGCAAGTTTATCGACCAGATGAATGGGCAGGCGAATGGTCTTTCCCTGGTTCGCCAGGGCCCGCTTGATGGCCTGCTTGATCCACCATCCGGCGTAGGTGCTGAGCTTGCCCCCCTTGGCCGGGTCGAACTTCTCGACCGCTTTCATCAAACCGATGTTGCCCTCGGAGATCAGGTCGGAGAGCGGCACTCCGTAGTTTGAGTAATCCCGGGCCAATTTCACCACGAGGCGCAGGTTGGCTTTGATCATCCGCTCGCGGGCCTTCTCATCTCCCTTTTTGATCTTTGCCGCCAACTCAACCTCCTCTTCGGGAGTCAAAAGCTCGGTCTTCATGATTTCGCGCATGTAGAGGCGGACACTGCTGTCAGTTTCAGTTTGGGACATGATTTCTGGAAGTTTGAGCCATCCCGTTCATTCGGGCTGACGGGTTCACCATACCGTTACCGTCATTTTTTACACGTATTATTTTTCGTGTTTTTTATTTCCTGAAATAGACCTCACTTATTTTAGAGAGGTGAAATTGAAGGGCCCACTTCCACGACCGGTCAAGATTCCCCACGCATTCACCCCGTTCTCAAACCTTGTTTTCAAAATCGCTTACCCTTTCAATACAAGAGGCTTAAATCATACCGAACATCTTCCTGTTAGTTTTGGTTGCGCGAATTTTGTTTCGTGTTTTGCTGTTCGCGTTCATGCAAAAGGTCCGGTCAATCGATTCACCTTTCAAAATGACATTAACCAGGCTTATGCCCTTCATGATTTTCGCTTAGAACCCCCGACTTTGTCCTCACCCCAGCGCTCGTCATGATGTCTTTTTTCCTGCTTCTTGCCCTCCCCTTTGGAGCCGCATTCCTGGCAGCACTCTTCTCTCCGGTCGTCCGGCGCTTTCCTCATCAGACAGGATTTTTCCTGACCATCCTGTTTTTCAGCGGAGCAGGTCTCCTTCTGCCGGCAGTATCGCAGGCTGACGAGCTGGTTTTTACCCTGCCCTGGGTTCCATCCCTCGGCATCGACTTTGCCTTACGTCTCACTCCCTTTACCGCCTGGTTCGGGATCCTCATCCTTTTCCTCGGGGGGTGTATTCACCTTTTTGCCTGCACCTACTTTTCAGGGAAGGAGCGGCTTCCGTCGCTCCTCGTTCTTCTGGGACTTTTCACCACCGCAATGCTCGGAGTGATCTGGTCGGACAACTTTTATCTTCTGTTTCTCTTTTGGGAGAGCACTTCCCTTTTTTCCTTCCTGCTGGTCGGATTTCACAATGAAACCGACCAGGCCCGCAAGAATGCCTCGCAAGCTTTGCTGATCACCATGTTGGGTGGGGCTTCGCTCCTGGCCGGATTCATTTTGCTGCACCACCAGACTGGTAGCGCTTCGCTTTCCGCTCTGCTTTCTCTGGAGAGTTTTGTTCCCGGAACGGCAGCGGTGGTTCTCGTGATGGTGGGAGCCATGACCAAATCGGCACAGTGGCCGTTTCACTTCTGGCTTCCCAATGCAATGGTCGGGCCGACGCCGGTCTCGGCTTTTCTTCATTCAGCGACAATGGTGAAGGCCGGAGTTTTCCTCCTGGCGACTCTGGCACCCGCTCTCGGAGGGCACCCTTGTTGGGCTCCGGTGTTGGTGGGCGCCGGCTTACTTACCGTGGCCTGCTCGCTGGTTCGCGGCCTTCCGGCAGACGACCTTAAAACGATTCTCGCTTGCACCACGCTTGCCGCGCTGGGATTTCTCACAGCATTGGCCGGCCTCGGCACGGAAGCAGCCTTGCTGGGCTTTGTGATCTATCTGACTGCCCATGCTCTTTACAAGGCACCCCTCTTTCTTTCGGCCGGAAATCTTGAGAAACGATTTGGCACGCGAAACCTCTCGGAACTTGGCGGAATCCGTCACGCTCTTCCCGTCACGGGTCTGGTGATCTTGCTCTCAGTGCTCTCGTTGATCGGTATCTTCCCTCTTCCGGGTTTTCTCGGAAAAGAATACCTCCTCAAAGCGGCGTGGAAAGAATCACCGGCTCTTGCCGTGGTCATGGCCCTCCTGGCATCGGGAGTGCTCGCGATTGGCTTTCGGGTTCTCTTCTCTCTTTCATCTCCGGGAAAACCACCAAGTGCCGAGGTTCCCACCGGAATGACCGCAGCGGCTCTCTTCCCGGCGATCGGCGCCATCCTCCTCGTCCTAGCCCTGGCTTTTGCACAGAATCCTCTCGGAGCAGCCGCAGCTTCGCTGGGTGCCTCGCCCGAGGCCGCATACCGCTTCTGGTATGGCTGGACCCCGGCCCTTTTTCTCAGCCTCGGCGCCATCGCGCTTTCATTGGTGATCAACCGGATGCTGATCCTGAAGGGCGGGGAGACTCCAACATCGCCATTCGACCAAGGCTTCGATAGGGGTCTCGATGCTCTTCGAAGACTGGCCTATCGCGTGGCTTCCGCCTTGCGGGACGGCAAGCTGGTCACTCATTTGACGATCATGTTGGGAACGATTGGTGTCGTTTCGATTCTTTCCCTCGACCTTCATCTTTGGGACAGGCTTCCTCTGACGTGGTCCGGCGACTCCTTCATCTTTTTGGGCCTGGTTCCTCTTCTTCTCATCGCCACCGTGATTGCCTCCCGGAGCGAAAGCACGGTAGCCCTTCTGGTCTCGCTGGGATTTGTCGGTTTCATCATTG
>JASFWU010000084.1:0-9481 GCA_050049035.1 Akkermansiaceae bacterium
CGAAGTGAAGCTGAACGGAAACAAGAAGCTCAAGAATGCGGACCTGATTCACCTTTCAAGCTTCTCCGAAATGACAGATCTTTCCATGGAAGAAACGAAGATTACCGGCGACGGCTTGAAACATCTCGCCGGACTCACGAAGCTCGAGTGGCTCAACCTTTGGAAAACCGGAGTCGATGACAAGGGACTGGCTCAACTTAAAAAACTCACCTCCCTTGAAGCTCTCCCGATCGGAGGAACAGCGATCACCGATAAAGGTCTGCTCCATCTCGCGCATCTGCCTGAACTGACTTATCTTGGCTTACGAGAGACCGCTGTGACCGACAAGGGCGTTCAACATCTCAGCAAGTTCCCTTCACTCACCGAGGTCAATCTCCGCAGCACCAAAATTACGGATCAGTCGATCGAGACTCTGTCGAAGATGAAACG
Source organism: Akkermansiaceae bacterium (assembly GCA_050049035.1). GTDB lineage: Bacteria > Verrucomicrobiota > Verrucomicrobiia > Verrucomicrobiales > Akkermansiaceae > SW10. The sequence goes on from JASFWU010000084.1 coordinate 430, forward strand.
CTTGCGAAAAATCTGGCTTGGAGGAACCAAGGTCACCAAGGCCGGAGTTACCAAGTTGAGGAAAGCCCTACCGAAGTGTCTCATCAGCCTCGAGAACTAAGGCACCCCATCGCGAGCCTCATGAGTTTTCGATCTTTTAAAATTCCGGGACTTATAACCCTGGCTACCGGATTCATCATTTTTGGAGTCACCGCAGGAAAACCCAAACCATCGGAAACGGAGCGTCATACGATTCAAACGCTCCCCCCGAAAATTGCGGCCAAAACCGACAATCTCAATGACCGCTTCTGGCTTTACCTTCCAAAGCAATACGATAAGGCCAGCAAAGAAGCTCCCCTCCCCTTGATCATCTACCTCCATGGCAGCAGCCGACGAGGACGTGAGATTGAAAAGGTGAAAGCCAACGGACTGGCACCCCTGATGGACAAGCGGGATGATTTTGAGTTCATCGTCGCCTCGCCTCAGGCCCTCTCCAAGTATCCCTGGCAGCGCTGTTGGCAACCCGATGACTTGATCCATTTGCTCGACCACTTGCTGGCGAACTACCACATCGATCCAAAGCGGATTTACCTCACCGGGTTGAGCATGGGAGGTTACGGAACCTGGGCCACGATCGGAAAACACGCCAATCGATTCGCCGCCGCCGCTCCGATTTGTGGAGGTGGAGATCCTGCCACCGCAAAAGCGATCGGCAACCTGCCGGTGTGGGCATTTCACGGAGGCGATGATCGGGTCGTTCCAGCAGAGCGGTCCAAGGAAATGGTCGAGGCTGTCCGGTCAGCCAAAGGAAACGCCAAACTCACGATTTACCCCGGGGTGGGCCACGATTCCTTCACGCAAACATACGCCAATCCAAAACTCTACGAGTGGTTCCTGAAACACAGCCGGCCTTAAAACAGCGATCGAGATCTGACCCGGCTACGAGCTGCGCTTCCACTGCACTCCAAATCCTTGCTTTCCCCGGAGCAATCGGCAGACTCGCTCCGTGGCTTTCCTCGAACTGCAAGACCTTCACACTCATTTCCCGGTCAAAGGTGGTGGCGTGTTTTCAAAGACCGTCGAAACCATCAAGGCGGTCAACGGCGTTTCGCTCTCAATCGAGAAAGGGGAAATTCTGGGGCTCGTGGGAGAGTCAGGCTGCGGCAAATCCACCCTGTCCCGCACCGTGATGCAGTTGCAACCAGCGACCAGCGGAAAGGTCATTCTCGATGGCGAGGAACTCACCGGACTGCCGAAGAACGAGATCCGTCGCCGTCGCCTCGACTTCCAGATGATTTTCCAGGACCCCTACGCATCCTTGAATCCTCGCATGACCGTGTTCTCCACTCTTGCGGAGGCAATCTGCCAAAGACACCCCTCCTTGAAAAAGGATCCCTCCCTGACTTCCAAAGTGACCGAACTGATGAGGACCGTCGGGCTCGACTCACGCTTCATGAAGAAATACCCGCACGAGTTTTCGGGCGGACAGCGCCAACGGATCGCGATCGCCCGCGCCCTTGCTCCCGAGCCAAAGCTGGTCATTGCGGACGAGCCGGTCTCCGCGCTCGATGTTTCCATTCAGTCGCAAATTCTCAACCTCCTTCTCGAGCTACGCGACAAGCTGGACCTCACCATGATTTTCATCTCCCACGACCTCTCGGTAGTCCGCTACCTCGCGGACAACATCGCGGTGATGTTCTCCGGTGAAATTGTCGAGTATGGCGAAGCCAATGAGGTTTTCAACAACCCGAAGCACGACTACACCCGCAAGCTTCTCTCCGCGATTCCGCATCTCGAGAAGCAAGCATCTGCCTGACTTATCCCATCGGCCATGGACTACCTGACTTATAAAATCATTCACCTGGCGGGGATCATGACCCTGTTCGCTGCCATCGGTGGTCTCATGGCCTCCGATCACCGCAAACCTGCCTCCATGCGGGGATATGCCGCCCTTCATGGCGCAGCCCTCCTTCTCGTCCTGGTCGGCGGCTTTGGAATGCAGGCCAAACTGAAAATGGGGATCCCTAGTTGGATCATCATCAAGATCGGAATCTGGCTGGCGATGGGGTTTGCCCTCGTTGTTTTCAAGCGACGCCTGATTCCAACCCGCATCGCGTTTGGCTTGATTCTCGTCCTCGGAGTGTTTGCCGCATACCTTGGTATTTACAAAGGATTCTAGAGTTTCCGGATTCCTCACAAGTTATTCACATTCGCTTTCGATATGTGAGCAAATCGTGAATGAGGACGCTCATTCATTCTCACCACAATGAAAAAGCCGACCCCGTTCGAGGTCGGCTTTTGAGAATTGAGTCAAAGTCTCCGGTTTATCCCGATGTTATTCACATGATTTCCGGATCACCTGGGGACTAGCCCATCACCTTGGTCTGTCCCGGAATCGGGCAAGGATAGAGGCCGTCGGGACCAGGCTTGGGACCAGGGTCTGCGTCCCACTTGAAGGACTCAGGCATGATGGAGCGTCCTTTGGCGAGAGCATCCTCATACTTGATCTCCTGACCGGAGTAGGTCGCCATCCGTCCAAGAATCGCGGTCATGGTGGAAGCGGCGGTGTAGTAGGCATTGTTCATCGGCTTGTTCTCGCGGATGGCCTCGTAGAGACGATCGTGCTCGATCTGGTAGGGCGACTTGGCCTTGCCACGGTAGCGCCAAACCGTTTTGCCGGTGTGATCAACGATACGACCCGGATACGCTTTTCCTTTTTGGCAGCCGATGATCTCGGTCACGCGGTTCAGAGCCTTGGGCTGGTGGCGGCACTGCGAGTTCATCACGGTGCCGTCTTCGTAAGTGAATTCGACGTAGTGGTGATCGAAAATCTCACCGTATTCCTTGCCGATCCGGACCTGGCGCCCCCCCATTCCCTGGGCCTTGACCGGAGGTCCGCCTTTGAACCAGTTCATGACGTCGATGTTGTGCACGTGCTGTTCGACGATGTGATCACCGCAGAGCCAGTTGAAGTAATACCAGTTCCGCATTTGATACTGCATCTCAGTCATCCCCTCGGCACGAGGACGCACCCACACACCACCGCTGTTCCAGTAAACCTGACCGTAGTTGATCTCTCCAACGAGACCGGCTTTCACCTGCTCGAGGGTTTCAATATACTTGGGCTCGTATCGGCGCTGGAGTCCGCAAACCACCTTGAGGCCTTTCTCGTCGGCCTTTTTGGCGGCGGCGAGAACACGACGAATGCCGGGAGCATCAGTGGCGACAGGCTTCTCCATGAAAACGTGCTTTCCTTGCTCCACGGCATATTCGAAGTGCTGGGGGCGGAATCCGGGAGTGGTGGTCAGGATCACCACGTCAGCAGCATCGATTGCGGAGCGGTATCCTTCAAATCCGTCGAAAATTCGGTCGGCTGGCAGATCCACCTTTTCGGAGTATTGCTGACGGAACTCACTCACTGCTTGCTCGGCCCGATCGCGGAAGGCGTCAGCCACGGCAACCAGCTTGGTTCCGGGAACATTGAGAGTCTGTTTGGTGGCACCGCGGCCACGGCCACCGCAACCGACGGTCGCAACCTTGATTTCATCGCTTCCTCCGGCCTGGGCGAATCCGGCAATCGGCAGGGTCGCTGCAGCAGCTGCGCCGGTTTTCAAAAGGGCCCGTCGATTGGTGTGTTCTAAATCACTCATGGGCTCAATGCTACGGTAGATCGACGACCAGTCTAGCGAAGAAGTTCATCTTCGTAGACCACCGTCAAACCCGCCCGATTGAGCACTGAAGCCCCGAATTCGGCGTCTTCGAGAAACATAGCCAAAAGGGAATGACCTTTGTGCTGCACCATGAGCGGAAATGCGTAATCGAGGTTGGTTTCGGCCTCATAAAGCACATTGAGGGCGCGCTTGAGGTCCGCACCACACTCCTTCATCCGGACCACCACCAATTCCGCCAGGGTGTAGGCAATCCCCTGCTCCATGAACAATTCCTCGGCCTGGTCGGGATCATTGAAAATCAACCGGGCCACCGTGGCATCCCGCGAATCCTGGACGCTCAGGCCAATCACATCGATTTCCCGTCGGCTCAATAGGTTGGCCAGCGAGGAAAAAGCCCCGACCCGATTCGGCAACATGACTGAAAATTGGCGGACAAAGTCCCGACGTTTGCTGACACCTTCCTCTGTGGTCATTTCCTGAGAGACCGTTTCTAGCAGATTCCGGGCTTTCGTTCAATCGACAACTATCGCACAGAACGGGCCGTGAACGACGACTTCCTCCAACGATTCGGCGGCATCGGACGACTTTACGGGGTTTCCAGTCTGGAAAGATTCTCGCGAAGCCATGTCATGATCGTGGGCTTGGGAGGAGTTGGTTCGTGGACGGTGGAAGCCCTTGCCCGGTCGGGAATCGGCAAGTTCACCCTGGTCGACCTCGACGATCTCTGCCTCACCAATACCAACCGTCAGATTCATGCCATCAGTGGAACGATTGGACGGTCCAAAGCAGAAGTGCTCGCCGAGCGGATTCAATCGATCAACCCTGATGCCCAGGTGGTTGTGGAAGGAACCTTCTACACCGAGAAAAACTCCGGGTCTCTTCTTTCGAGCAAGCCGGATGTGGTGGTGGATGCCATCGACTCCATTCGCCCGAAGTGCCATCTTCTTGCGACCTGCCGGAGCAAGGAGATTCCGGTGATTGCCTGCGGAGGAGCGGGAGGCCGGATTGATGCGACGCAAATCTCCCTTGCTGATCTATCGAGAACCTTCGGGGACTCTCTTTTACTTTCGGTCCGAAAACGTCTGCGATCGGAATACCATTTTCCGAAAGCCCACTCCGACAAACGGAAGTCGCGCAAGTTTCAGATCCCGGCGGTATTTTCCCCTGAACCACCACGTTTCCCGACTTGCGACGGCGGGATCTCGGACCAGCGCCCTGAAGATATGCCCGGCACCATCAAATGTGATTCAGGATATGGGGCAGCCACGCATGTCACCGCGACCTTTGGCAATCATCTCGCCGGATGGGTTTTACAGCAGCTTTCCACCCCATAAAAAAACCCGCTACCATCCGGCAGCGGGTTTGTTGAAAATCGGGAAGGTTTGGGAACTTATTCCTTGGGATCCTTCTTCTCTTTCTCCTCCTCCGGCTTGGGAGGAACAACTTCGATGGGTGGAGTCACCGCCTCGATCCGCTTGGGCTTGGGAGGAGTGACGATCTCAACCAACTCGATGTCGAAGACCAACATTCCGGCCGGACGACCGGGGATGTTCTTGTAAGCCAAATCTACCGGAATCCAGAAACGGGTCTTTTCTCCCTCGACCATCAACTTGACGGCCTCGAGCCATCCATCGATGACACCTCCCGAGAGATTGAATTCGAAGAGCTTGTCGCGCTCGATGGAGTTATCGAACATTTTCCCGTCGGTGGTCCAACCGGCGTAGTGCACCTTGACCCGATCGGCCGCGGTCGGCTTGCGGGTTCCGATCCCTTCCTTGAGGACCTTGTAGGCCAGACCGGAAGGTTGCTTTTTGGCATCGGCCGGAGGAGCGGCGACGTCAGCAGGAGTTTCGGGAGCCTTTGGCTTCGCCTTGAACTCGACAAGCTCGAGATCGAAAGTGACCGGTCCGCGCCCGTTGATGGCAGGCCCGGCAAGGGCCTCGGGAATCCAAACACGACGCTTTTCGCCGGTCTTCATCGTTTTGAGGACATCGACCCAACCTTTGATCGGGGATTGTTCAAAGGTCACCGTCATCGGTCCGCCCATGCTTTTGCTCGTTCCAATGCTCGCACCGTTGGCATCCCAGCCTGCAAAGTTCACTTTCACCAGACTCTCTTCAGTGGGCGAAGTATCTCCCTTGCCGTCGGCAAGCACAGTGTAGGCAATGCCTGACTCGGTCTTCTTCGCTCCTTCGGGAGCGGCAGCGACATCGGCAGGAGCGTTGGGATCCTTCGGCGGCGGAGGAGGCTTGGGAACCGCGCGGAAATCGATCAGCTCAAAGTCAAAGATAAGATCACCGGCCGGGGCACCCTGCGGGGCTTCTCCTTCCTTACCGAAAGCAAGGGCGGCAGGAATCCAAAAGCGGCGCTTCTCACCCTTCTTCATGAGCTGCAGTCCCTCGGTCCATGCCTTGATGCGCAGATCACTGATCGGGAACTGTGCAGGTGAAGGTTCATTCACGGTCGTGGTCAAAAATTCACCGTCGGCCTTCCAGCCGCTGTAGTGCACCGTCACCATGTCTTCGGGACCAGGCATGGCATCGCCTTCGCCCTCTTTGAGGATCTTTGACTTCAGACCGGACTTCGTCACCAGCGCATCAGCGGGGGCAACGAGATTCTCGGGAGTTTTGGGAGGTTCTGGAGCCTTGATGATTTCCAGCAGTTCAACATCAAAGGTAAGATTTCCAGCTACCCGGCCCTGGTCTCCATAGGCAAGATTGGAAGGAATCCAAAAGCGTCGTTTTTCTCCGACCACCATGAGCTGGACCCCTTCGGTCCACCCCTGGATCACCCCGTTGAGGGGAAACTCGGCAGGCACGCCACGCTTGTAGGAACTATCAAACATCTTTCCATCCGAAGCCTGCCAACCGGTGTAGTGCACCTTGACCGTGTCAATGGCTCTGGGGTTTTCGGTTCCGGTTCCTTTTTTGAGAACCAAAGAGGCGAGCCCGGTTTTCGATTTGATGGCATTGTCGGGAGCCTTGGCCACATTGTCCGGTGCCTTGAACTGGTCCTCGGCCGGCTTCGTCGGCTCTTGGGCGAGTAGGCCTGCGCTCAGCAAACCGGTGAGTAATCCGGAGAGCATCCGGCTGTTTGTCAATTTCATGTCGCGGGCAACCTCTGTCCCCGTGCCCGGTCTGTCAACGCCACATCTCGCAAGAATGCGCGGAAAAACCGGCTCCAAAACTCGTCAACCAGTAGCGGGAATCCCCCTTCCCCTCTCGCAATCGCTCCTCAAGCGCGAAAAGAACGCACGGGCTGGAACAGTTCCCAAAACCCCGCAAAACCCGTCGCGTTTCGGTCAAATCCCACCCCATTTTCCCTTCCAAAGCATCGATGACATCGCGCCCTCCGGTATGAGCAAGAATCTGGTCGGGAGCGTAATCTTTCTTTTGCCAAAGCTTCGCGACCGCTTCGGCAGCTAACTCGGGCACCGCACGATGAAGCTTGTTCTCGAGTTTCCCGCCCGAATTGATGAATCGAATCTTCTCCCGCTCCGCTGGCACGTGAACCGTATCGAAGTTCCCGGCCTGCCACTTCCCTTCGCCAGGCTCGTCCGACCAAACAGCAGCGGACGCACCATCGCCGAAAAGACACATGCTGATGAGAACACCCGGTTCTTCATTCATATAGAGAGCGGCCGAGCACACCTCCACTGCCACGGTGGCAACTTTCTTGCCGGGATTGGCAGCAAGAAAACCCTGGGCTGATCGCATCAACGGAATGGCCGCCCCGCAACCCAGCCCCACGAGATCCTGAAGGAAAACCTCATCCCGCATCCCCATGATTTCCGCAACATGACTGCTCACTCCCGGACAAAGATAGCCCGTACAGGTGCAAACGAAGAGGGCGTCGATCTCATCAACATCCACTCCTGTTTTTTCCAGAGCGGCCACCGCCAGCCTGGGAGCCTCGCGCTCGAAGTAATTGTTCAGGTCCTGTGCTCCCGCCTCGAACATGGCGCCGGGGTCATCGGTGCAAAAGTGTCTCTTTACGATCCCGGAGTCACCCAGGAGAATCCGCTCCATCAGGCTTTGCCCCCGGGCGCTGAGACTTTCAAAAGCACGAGACTGCCGGGTAAACTCGAAACACTCCTGTTGGGTGTAGGAGGATTCGGGGAAAGCGCTCGCCAGCGCGTCAAGAAACATGCTGCGACCCTCCCCCACTTTCACTGTTTGCCAAAGCCTTTTTCGGTCGGCCGAACAATCCGCGGATGTCTTCGAGAATCACATAAAGAGAAGGAACCAGAATCAGAGTAATCGCGGTGGCAAAGAGAATACCAAAGCCAAGCGATACCGCCATCGGGATCAGGAACTTTGCCTGCATGTCATCTTCCAGCAACATCGGCATCAGCCCGACAAAGGTCGTCAGAGAGGTCAACAGAATGGGACGGAATCGCCGTGCGCCCGCATCCCGGGCTGCTTCGAGAATACTGCGTCCATCGCCACGATGCCGGTTCACATAGTCCACCAGCACCAGACTATCGTTCACCACCACTCCGGCCAGAGCCACGATCCCGCACATCGACATGATGCTCATGTTGAGTCCCATGAACAAGTGTCCGGCAACCGCTCCCACCATACCAAAGGGAATCACACTCATCACGATGACAGGCTGCAGATAGCTCTTCAAAGGAATGGCCATCAGGACATACATGAGCAGAAGAGCACCCACGAAGCCGATCATCATCTCGCGAATACTATCCCGTTGATCACTTTGCTCTCCTTCAAAGGAGTATTTCACTCCCGGATAGCGTTTGGGAATCTCATCGAGAACTTCCTCGGTGTATTTCCCGACAATCTCGTTGGCATTGTAGCCCCCGGCGATATCGACATCAGCCTTGATGCTAATGGTCCGGAATCGATCCACCCGGGTCACCGTGGCGGGCCCCCGTCCATACTCCGGGACAATCACCTCAAGCAACGGAACCTCTTCGCCACCCGGCGTGCGCAGCTTCATGTTTTCAAAGTTTGCCAATGACTTTCGCTCCGACTCGGGGTAGCGAACCATCACCTTGACCTCGTCACGCCCCCGTTGAAGGCGTTGAACTTCATTTCCATAGAAAGCATCACGCACCTGGGCCATCACCATGTTGAGATCGAACCCAAGAGCTTTGCCCCTCGGAGTGAGGTCGCGTACGATAAGCTCCTCACGGCCTCGACGATCGGAATTAGAGACATCCACCACGCCCTTGTAATCCTTGCGTAAACGTTCGGTTGCCCAGGTTGCTGCCGCCACCAACTGTTCGTTGTCGGGCCCCGTCAGGTTGATGTCGATGGCATTTCCACCTGCCGCCGTTTCCGCCTTGAAGGAAAGGGAAACCACACCCGGGATATCTCCGGCAAGATCCTGCCACATTGACTTCAGCTGCTCGCTGGAAAGATCTCTCTTCTTTGCCTCAG
>JASFWU010000085.1:0-9398 GCA_050049035.1 Akkermansiaceae bacterium
ATCTCTCCGCGTTTGAGTTGCGCACGAACCTCTTTTGCCAGCTCAAGGGCTTTCTTTTTGGACGCCCGTTGCTTGACTTGTCGGAGCATCCCCGGCGGGGTCCAGGTCACCTGCCAAACCCCGTCCGGCTTGGTCGGTGAGTAGATCTTAACGGGACCGATTTCCTGGTGAAGTGGCACGTTAAAAACATACGGTTTTCATACGGATTTTTTTGCAAAAAACAGCTGAAAACGACCAATTTGGGGCACTCTTGGAGGACTGCGTTTTTCGCAGTAAACCCCTATCAATCAATGCTTATGACCCTAAATAGAGATGGCGGAGGGTGTGGGATTCGAACCCACGGATACATCACTGCATCACTCGATTTCGAATCGAGCGCCTTAAACCGGACTCAGCCAACCCTCCTTGGTTGCCCTGCGGCGGGCGGAAACTAGCAAAGCGGGTTCGTCGGTCAAGTGCTCTCTCGCGCTTCTTGGTTTTCGGCTTACTCTCCCCACCAACCAGATGTCCCACCTCCACTCCCGCTTGCAAGATTGGTTCTCCGGCCGCTGCTGGAAGCCATTCTCATTTCAAGAGGAGGTTTGGGCGCACTATGTTTCAGGCAAATCGGGACTGCTTCACGCCCCAACCGGCTTCGGGAAAACCCTGTCGGTTTGGCTGGGACCACTTGGAGAGACGCTCAAATCCGAAAAGACCCCAAGACACTGTGAGATCCTTTGGATCACTCCCCTCCGCGCTCTTGCAAATGACACCCTGCAAGCCCTTCGCGAGCCTCTGCACGATCTGGGGATCGACTGGCCCGTCGAAGCCCGCACGGGCGACACCTCGTCTCATCGGAAAGCCAAACTTCGCGAGAAGTTCCCCTACGCTCTGGTGACCACTCCCGAGTCGCTTTCGCTCCTGCTGACCTACGAGGATACCCGCGAAAAACTCAGCCATCTCAAGTGCGTGATCGTTGATGAATGGCACGAGCTCCTCGGAACCAAACGCGGCATCCAAACCGAGCTCTGCCTCACCCGCCTTCGCCATTGGCTTCCCGAACTTCGGGTTTGGGGGCTTTCCGCCACTCTCGGAAATCTGAAGCAGGCGGCCCGCCCTCTTCTCGGCAATGATGATCAGATCATCGTCGCTGCCAACCAGGACAAGAAAATCGAGATTGAGACTCTCATTCCCAATGAGATCGAGTCCTTCCCCTGGTCCGGCCACCTGGGAACCAAGTCCATCAAACAGGTGATCCAACAGGTGTCGAAAGCGAGCACGACCCTCCTTTTCACGAATACCCGATCTCAGGCCGAGATTTGGTTTCAGGAGATTCAGGAAGCAGGCCCGGAATGGAAAGAGCAGGTCGCCATTCATCATGGTTCTCTGGGACGGGAGGAACGGAAGCTCGTCGAGTCCGGCCTGAAGGACGGATCACTGCGCTGTGTGGTTTGCACCTCGTCGCTCGACCTTGGCGTCGATTTCTCCCCCGTCGATCAGGTCATTCAGGTGGGGTCGCCAAAAGGAATCGCCCGCCTCACTCAACGGGCCGGAAGGGCTGGACACGCCCCCGGGGAAACCTCCCGCATCATTTGTGTCCCCACCAATGCCTTGGAGCTTGTTGAGTTTTCAGCGGCGAGAGATGCCTGGCATCGTAAGGAGATCGAAACGCGCTTTCTCCTTCGCAAACCGCTCGATGTTCTCACGCAACATCTTACCTCGGTCGTACTTGGCGAACCGGCACACCCCGACGATCTCAAGAAGGAGATTTTAGGTTCACCCAGCTATGAATCATTAACCGACAAGGAATGGGATTGGGCCGTTTCCTTTCTCACCAACGGCGGTGCCTTGTCAGCCTACCCGCAGTATCAAAAAGGAGAAATCATCAACGGTCTCCTCACGATTACCAACAAGCGGACTGCCCAACTTCACCGTATGAACATCGGAACGATCACCTCCGACACCGCCGTGACGATTAAGTTCAGTAGCGGTCGTACTTTGGGCACTGTTGAAGAAGGGTTCGCTTCCAAGTTGAAACCGGGGAAGCAGTTTGTCTTTGCAGGACGTCGCCTTGAATTGATTCGCTTTCACAAGCTCACCGCGACGGTCCGCGCCGCCACCAGACCGGCGAAAGGCGAAGTGGCCATCTGGGGCGGGAGCAAGATGCCACTCTCCACCGAGCTCTCTCATGCGGTCGCGCGATCTTTGCACGGGCCCGTTGATTCCCCGGAGCTTAAAGCAGTCGCCCCCATTCTCGGAATTCAGAAGAGCTGGTCGGCCTTGCCGTCCGATGACGAATTGGTGGTCGAATTCACGCAGACCCGTGAGGGCGGCCACCTCTTTGTGTATGCCTTTGCGGGTCGACTGGTGAACGAGGGCTTGGGAGCCCTCGCGGCGTTTCGGCTTTCACGCGACTCCGGAGAGTCAATCAACGTCACGCAAAACGACTACGGTTTCTGTCTCGGCTCATCGCAGGGTCTTTCACTCGATGAAGAGAGCCTTCGCAAAGCCTTGTCGACTGAGAATCTCCTCGATGATCTTTTAACCTGCATGAACACCGCTGAGATGGCCCGACGCCAGTTCCGCGATATCGCCAGAGTGGCCGGGCTTCTCATTCCCGACCTTCCGGGCAAGCGGAAACCCACCCGTGATTTGCAGGTCTCGGCGAATCTCCTTTTTGAAGTCTTCACCCGTTACGATCCCGACAACCTCCTCCTCGAACAATCTCGGCGTGAGATTCTTGAGCACCAACTCGAGTTCGAGCGGCTGGAGAAAACGCTCGCCTCGATTCAACAGCGGCCGTTCCGATTGATCGAAACCAAACGACTCACTCCCATGGCCTTCCCGCTCTGGGCTGAGCGACTCAGTGCTTTTCTGCCTGCTGGTGATGCCGCGACGAGACTTGAGAGAATGCTGACTGACCTTCAAACTTCAGCTGAAACGACTGTTCAGTGAGACGAAACCGATTCATCTACGCCCTGCTGGTCATTCTCGTGATCATCGCTGGACTTTTTTCAAGGTCTACCCAAGCCGCTTTCCTCCCGGAATTTGTGACAACCTATGCCGGCGATACACTTTGGGCCTTGATGGTTTTTCTTTTGGTTGCGCTGTTATTCCGTGATCAGCCCACCTGGAAGGTCGCGATCTTCGCGTTGACCTTCTCTTTTGCCATCGAAGCGAGCCAACTTTACCAGGCGGAATGGATCAACACCATCAGGAGCACCACGATTGGTGCTCTTGTTCTCGGCTCGGGGTTCCTCTGGTCCGATTTGGCCTGCTACACCGCAGGTATTTTCCTCGGGGTCACCGGGGGAATCACTTCATCAGCGTTCCGAGCAAGGAGTTCATCCCGGCAATGACCGAGGTGGGATCCTTGATCAGTCCGGCAGCCATGAGAGCATTGTCAGCCAACTGACCGGCCACCTTGGCGGCGGTTTCCTGGTCTTCTTTTCGGAGGGAGTTCAGCTTGGCAACCACTTCATGGTTGGGGTTGAATTCCAGTCGCCCTTTCAGCTCGGGAGCGTTTTGTCCCATCGCTTCCATCATGGCGCGCATCTGCCCGGTCGGGGCATCCTTTGGAGTGAGCGCCACCACGGGATGACTCACCAGACGCTTGCCAATATCAACACTCTCAACTTTGTCGCCGAGGGTTTCGCCAAGCCATTTGACCAGTTCCTTGCTTTCCTCCTCGCTCAGCCCGGATTCTTCGTCGGGAAGCTCATCGAGTTCGATTTCAGCACGGTCGGCGCTCACCAGAGTCTTGCCTTTGAACTCACGGAGAGTCTCCATGATGTAGTCATCGATATGATCGGTGAAGAAAATCACCTCAATTCCCCTCTTCTGGAACGCCTCGACGTAAGGACCGGCTTCCATGGACTTGCGGTCAATCCCAACGAGATAGTAGATGGATTCCTGATCTTCTTTGGCCCTGGTCAGGTATTCATCAAGCGAGGTTTTCTTTCCTTCGTCCGTCATACTGGATTCGAAGCGAAGAAGCTCGGCGAGGGGTTCGTGATGCTCAAACCCGGTGGCGATGCCTTCCTTGAGAAAGCGGCTGAAGCGTTCGAAAAACTCTTCATACTTTGCTGGATCGCTTTTGGCCTCCTTGGCGAGATGCTTGATGAAGCGCTTGGTAAGAAGCGAATTGAGCTTCTTCACAAGAGCGCTGTCCTGCATCGACTCGCGTGAGATGTTGAGCGGGAGATCCTCGGAATCAACGACCCCTTTCACAAAGCGCATCCACTCCGGGAGCAGGCCCTGGGGTTCGGGATCGATGAGGACCTTGCGGCAGTAGAGTGAAACTCCGGCTTTCATTTGACCGAAACCGAGACGCTCATGATTTTCATCAGGAGTGAAAAGAAGCGCATTGATGTTGATGGGAGCATCAGCGCTGAAGTGGAGCGTGTGACGTGGGTCATCGACGGCGTGAGCGCAGTATTGGTAGAACTCCTTATAGTCATCCTCCGAGATGTCGTTTTTGGATTTGAGCCAGATTGCCTCGACGGTGTTAACGCGCTCGCCGTTGACCTTAAGTGGGAAGGACACGAAGCGGGAGTGCTTGGAGATGATTCCCTTGAGAACATCCTCCTTGGCGAAATCCTTCTCGTCCTCTTTCAGGTGGATCACGATGCGGGCTCCGCGCTTTTCGTCGTCGGCTTCCGAAATGGTATAGCCGCTCTGGCCATCGCTCTCCCATTTCAAACTCTCGGCGGATTCGTCCCAGGAATGGGTGAACACCTCGACCTTTTCGGCAGCCATGAAGGCGGAATAAAAGCCCACCCCGAATTGTCCGATCACCGATGCGTTGGCATCGCCCTTTTCCTTGAGGGCTTCGAGAAACTCCTTCGAACCGGATCGGGCGATCGTTCCCAAATTCTCGGCGAGCTCTTCGCGGGTCATCCCGATGCCATGATCGCTCACGGTCAGGGTTCCGGCCTCTTCATCGGTGGTGATTTCGATCTCCAGCGGAAGGTCGCCCTGATAGATGCTCTTCTCGGTCAGTTGTTTGAGGCGCAATTTCTCGAGTGAATCGGAGGCATTTGAAATCAGCTCACGGACAAAAATCTCCTTATCGGTGTAGAGGGAGTGGATGACGATATCGAGAAGCTGCCGGACTTCCGCTTGAAAGGACTGGGTCTGTGGTTCGCTCATGATTTAAGGTGGTAAAAGTGAAGACGGGCGGAAAATAGCGAGGAGTCCTTGTCTGTCAATGCCTCCTCTCCCCTTCTCATTTTCCGGAATCGCTCTCTTTACAGCTTCGCTTCTTGGCTCATTTTAGAGGCGTGATCAGACCTTTCTCGTTCTTTTCCGCGCTGGCTGTCTCGTTCCTTGTCTTTACTTCGGGTAAAAGCCTCGGAGCGCCAGTGAAAGTGCCTGACTTCACCAAAGGAGCCTCGATTCCCGAGGGAGCGACCCATGACTGGAATTTGGGTGCTACCGGGGCCCGTGGATGGATTTTTTTCGACAAGATGGTGACGACAGATGCGCGTCAAATTCTCATCACCAAGGTCGACAAAGGCTCTCCCGCCGACGGACTCTTACAGGTCAAGGATGTCATCCTGGGAGTCTCGGGGAAACCCTTCTCATTCGATCCGCGAACCGAGTTCGGCCAGGCCCTCACCATCGCCGAGTCCAATAAGGGCAAGGGTGCGCTTAGTGTCATTCGTTGGCGGGGCGGCAAAACACAAAACGTCACCATCAAACTTCCTGTCCTTGGCTCCTACAGCAAGACCGCACCCTATCATTGTGCGAAGTCACAGGCCATTCTGGAGCAAGGGTGCGCAGCATTGGCGAGACGAATGCAGGCACCCGGCTACAAGGAAAATCCGATTCCAAGGGCCTTGAATGCCCTCGCCTTGTTAGCCAGCGGAAACCAGGACTATTTCCCCCTGATCCGGCGTGAAGTCGACTGGGCGGCCTCTTTTTCCGAGCGCGGTTTTCAAACCTGGTATTACGGGTATGTCATCATGCTCCTCGCCGAGTATGTCATCGCCACCGGAGACCGGGCGGTCATGCCTGGCCTCGAGCGTCTGGCTACTGAGGCGGCTGTCGGCCAAAGCATCGTCGGTTCATGGGGGCATCGCTTTGCCAATCCCGACGGTCGATTGGGTGGCTACGGGATGATGAATTCTCCCGGGCTCACTTTAACCACTTCTTTAACCTTAGCCCGTGCCGCAGGAGTCAAGACGCCCGAGGTTGATCGCGCCATCGAGCGAAGCGCCCGGCTCCTTCGCTTTTACATCGGAAAAGGAGCGGTCCCATACGGAGATCACAATCCCTGGATGCAGAATCACGAAGACAACGGGAAGTGCGGGATGGCTTCGGTTCTTTTCACCTTCATGAACGAACCAAAGGGCGCGGAATTTTTCTCACGCATGAGCGTGGCTTCCCATGGAAACGAGCGTGACACCGGACACACTGGAAATTTCTTTAATGTCCTTTGGGCCGTTCCAGGAGTGGCACAATCGGGCCCGGAAGCCACCGGCGCCTGGATGAAGGAATTCGGAGGATGGTATTTCGATCTCGCCCGCAAATGGGACGGGACTTTCGGCCATCAAGGACCACCGCAGGCCAAGAACGATTCCTATGGAAACTGGGACGCGACCGGGGCCTTCATGCTGGCCTATGCACGCCCTCTCAAGAAGATCGCCCTCACGGGCAAGATGCCTCCCATTGCCCCCGAGCTCGACCGAAAGCAAGCGGAACGACTGGTTCGCGAAGGCCGGGGCTGGACCAACAAGGATCGCTATTCCGCCTACGAGTCGCTTGGCGGCGATGTACTTCTCGAAATTCTCACCAGCTGGTCACCCATTGTCAGGGAACGAGCCGCCATGGCCTTGGCTCGTCGAAAAGGCGATGCGCCGGTCGGACCGTTGAACGAGCTTTTGAAATCCGACTCCACCTATGCCCAGCTCGGCGCCTGCCAGGCCATTGCACAAATGCGTGGGCGGGCCGCAGGGACGGTGGACACCTTGATCACCACCCTGGACTCACCGGATTTGTGGGTCCGGATCAAGGCGGCCGAAGCGCTTTCCGCAATCGGACAACCCGCCCTCAAAGCAGTGCCCAAGTTGCTCGATCTTTTTACCAGAGTAGATGAGGAAAACGACCCACGCGGGATGCAGCAACGTTACTTTTCATACGTTCTCTTCCGTCGGGGCGGCCTTCTTTCGAATTCGCTCGGAGAAATCGACATGCCCACTTTTTACAAGGCGATGGAGGCCGGACTTCAAAACGAGGACGGTCGCGCACGCGGCAGCCTCGCCTCGGTTTACTCCAAGCTCTCCAAAGAACAAATCAAACCACTTTTGCCAGCCATCTTGAAGGCCGTCGTGGAACCTTCACCCAGCGGCGTGATGTTTGCAGCTGAAGTGAGGATCAAGGGGCTCAAAGTTCTCGCCGACAACGGTGTCAAGGAAGGGATCAAAGCCTGCGTGGACTACCTGCACTTTCAAAATCGTTGGGCGAGTGAGAAGCGGACGCCTCAGATCCTGAAGATTCTCGAGAGCTATGGTGCGGCGGTGAAGCCCTTTATCCCCCACCTCGAGGAAATTGCGGCCGACTTTGATGATGGCGAACCTGATTTCCCCCGCCGATTGAGCCGCGACAAGGCAGCCATGGTCCGGGCGGCCATTGAGCGAATCAAAGCTGCCGAACAATCTCCCGAACTGATCGAAATCCAATAGCACTTCTGATTCATGTCCTTTCGCTCCGTCGCCACCCTCTTTGTCTTCCTTTTTGCAAGACTCGTTGCCCATCCCGTTCCGGAAGACAAACGCTGGCTTACCTACCCGGGCAGCGAGGGCCCGGGTCAGGGAAAACACATCGTCTTGATCGCTGCCGACCAGGAGTATCGCAGCGAGCAAGCCATGCCCATGATGGCGGGCATCCTGAGCAAGCATCATGGTTTCGACTGTACCGTCCTTTTTGGAGTCAACGACAAAGACCAGGTGGACCCCACCATGCCGGTGTATCCCAAAAAAGGGAAAGAGGATGAATTCAAGACACACAACATCCCCGGTCTCGAACATCTGGCTTCAGCCGACATTGTCATCTTCTTTCATCGCTTACTGACTCTCCCCGAAGAGCAGTTGAAGCACATCGCCACTTACCTTGATTCAGGGAAACCCTTCATCGCTCTGCGCACCGCAAATCACGGGTTCCGGGGACGTTTGCCCTACAAGATCGATGGAAAGCAGGTGAATTGGGGACGCGAGATGCTGGGAGGAGCTTTCATGGGCCACCACGGCCGGTGGCACGCCGACTCAACAAGGGGCACGATTGTCCCGGAACTCAAGGATCATCCGATCGCGATTGGAGTGAAGGACATCTGGGGCCCGTCCGATGTTTATCGTACTTACAAAGAAGGCAGCTCCTTGCCTGAAGATTGCACTGCTTTGGTTTGGGGTCAGCCTCTGATGGGAAGGAGTCCGCAGGATGGCCCAAACCCCCAAAAGGAGCCATTACCAGTCGCTTGGTTCAAAACCTGGAAGACCAGCACCGGGAAGGAAGCCCGGGTTTTCAACTCCACGATGGGAAGCGCACGCGAC
The DNA here is from genome assembly GCA_050049035.1 of Akkermansiaceae bacterium. Classification (GTDB taxonomy): domain Bacteria; phylum Verrucomicrobiota; class Verrucomicrobiia; order Verrucomicrobiales; family Akkermansiaceae; genus SW10. The sequence goes on from JASFWU010000085.1 coordinate 8,529, forward strand.
CTCCAAAGCGCCGGGCTTCGTCGCCTCGTCATCAATGCCTGCTATTGGGGCATGGGTTTGGAGGCAAAGATCACTCCTGATCGCAGTGTCGAGTACACTTCTGACTACGAGCCGCTTCCCAGTGGCTTCGCCTACGAAAAGCTGGGAGTGGTGCCAAAACTCCCCGCAGAGTTCCGATAAGGAGAAAGTGAAAAAGACCCGAGGCCTGTGTTTCGGGCGACCCAGCAACCCGGAGATCTCCGAGGCAGGCAACCATTTGAATTCACAATCGTCCCTGATTCAAAAATCGCGGTTGCGTCCCGAATCGCTTTTGATAAAGAAACGCCGTCCAAGGCGCCGCTGTAGCTCAGGGGTAGAGCAATTCACTCGTAATGAATAGGTCGCCGGTTCAAATCCGGCCAGCGGCTCCATTTCTCCAGAAAAGAGGGCAAACCAATCGCCACGGAAGGATGGCGTCAAGGCATCGTCTCAAGAGGGCTACCATCGATGCGCTCCGCCCGATATCGCCAACAGTTCAGTCTCTCTCATCTGGCTTCGGAAGTCCGATGAAAGTGATCTCCGAGATTTTTGCTCCGGTAACCACGTTCAAAACATCAATGACACGGCGATGAAGAGCATCGGGGTCAACCTGGAGCTGAATGGCAGGCTTGGCCGCGGTCAAATCGGCAGCCATCTGATAGATCTTTAATCTGGCGGCAACATTGGGAAGATCTCTTTTGCTAGAATCGGTTTCCAAAAGCTCCACCGTTCCGGCCTCATCCTTCAGGGAGACGTTTCCATTGGCCTCAATCAATATGGTCAGGGGAGCCAACTCGGACGGTTGATCGGAAGGTTCCACCACAGGGAGAGCCGAGCTTTCCACTGTTTTTT
>JASFWU010000086.1:0-9290 GCA_050049035.1 Akkermansiaceae bacterium
GAAAGGCGACGGGAGCGTGGTTTTTTTGGCCGTCCGACCCTGTGTGTCTTCTGGGTGTTCGTGGTTGCGGCCTGCCTGGCGGTTGCTATTCCGGCCATTCCACAGTTTCATCTGTTGAAAGAAATCGAATCCGAGCTGGCCGATGCTGAAAGCGAGGAGCAGCGATTGATTGAGAAGGCCTCGCAGCTCAAAGCCGAAGCCGAGGCCCTCCGAAACAACACCCGCTATCTTGATGCCCGGGCCCGCGACCGTCTCCACTACCAGGCGGACGGGGAGACCATCATCAAGCTGCCAAAATGACCTAAATGGTCATCGAGTTGAATCCTCCGTCGACTACGATTTCTGTTCCGGTGATGAAACCACCGGCCCGGTTGGAAGCGAGGAGGAGAGTGGCACCAATGAGTTCTTCGGGACTTCCGAACCGGGAAGCCGGGGTGTGCCGGAGAATTTCCGCGATTCTTGATTCGTCGAGAACCTTCCGGTTTTGTTCGGCCGGGAAGAATCCGGGCACAAGAGTATTGACCCGAATATCGCGGTCGGCCCATTCGCGGGCAATGTTGCGGGTCAGGTTGTGGACCGCGGCTTTCGATGCCGAATAGGTAAACACCCGCGAAAGAGGATTGATCCCGGAGATCGATCCGAGGTTGATGATGGACGCCTGCACATCGCGGCTGAGGAAGTAGTTCCCGAAGACCTGACACGCGCGCATGACTCCTACAAGGTTGACGTTCAGAATGTTCATCGCCTCTTCGTCCGTGATTTCCACAAAGGGGCTGGGTGAATTGATTCCGGCTCCATTGACCAGAATATCAACCTTGCCCGATTGCTCGACCACCGAGTTGAGCAGTTCGTTGAGTGAACTCCGGTCGGCGGCATCGGCATGAGCGAAATAGCCGTCTCCTCCGGCATCGCGGATCACCTTCAGGCGCTCATTGGCCTTTTCCTCGTTTCGTCCGACCAGAACGACCTCCGCTCCAGCTTGCGCCAATCCAAGCGCCATGAAGGAACAAAGCTCGCCTGTTCCTCCAATAACCACCGCAGTCTTGCCTTCGAGGCCGAACATTTGCTTGAGAAAATCTGCTGAGTTCATCTGGGGGGAGCCTAGTCGGGCCGTTCGCTCGGGCAAGTCATCATCGGGAAACTTTCCACCGGGCAGGTCAACCTTCGGGATTTTCCCGCAAAATCCTCGAATTTTCAGTGGCCAATAGGGGGCTGGCGGCTACCTTTTGGGCGGTGATGAAGTGCGACTCTTGCGACGAAAAAGCGACCGTCTTTTACACTCAGGTGACTGACGGGAAGCTAAAGAAATTCGTCTTGTGTGAGAAGTGTGCTGCGGAACAAGGAATCACCAATCCCGACGGCATGGTGATGCCCTCCGAGCTGCTCACTGGAAGTGATCTTCCGCAGTCTCCACTCGACCTTTTTGAGCCGGAAGCAGACTCCGGGGTGTCGGAGTGTCCGGACTGCGGGTTCACCCTTGAAGACTTCAAACGGGTTGGTCGTCTGGGATGTGGCGGATGTTACGGTGCATTCAAGCAAGAGATTTCCCGGAGACTCCCGTCCTTACACAAGGGAACCTCCCATACGGGCTATTTCCCTGCGGAAATCGCCAAGCTGCATGCTTGGCAAACCGAGATCACCGACCTGACCGCGCAACTGGAGAATGCCGTCCTTGTGGAAGACTACGAAAAGGCTGCCAAGCTTCGGGATAAGATCAACGAACTGGAATCCCAGGGGAAAGGACTGGCATCGCAATGATGCGCTTTACCACCTTGCTCAAGCACCCGGCCGACTGGATGCGCGCCGAAGATGCTGCAGCGCCGGTGGTCCTCACCAGCCGGGTTCGTTTGGCTCGAAACCTTGCCGGGGCCTCCTTTCCGGGTTGGGCAAAGAAAGCCGAAAGGCAAACCGTTCGCGAGTCGCTTCAGGAAAAGCTCGAGGCACTCCCGGTGATGAAGAACGGATTTTCCCACGAATTGTCGAAGCTCGAACCGATCCAAAAACAGGTTCTGGTCGAGCGTCACCTGATCAGCCGCGAGCAAGCAGCCAGGAACGAGGGAAGTGGTTCGGTGGTGAACCGGAAACAGACGGTCAGCCTCATGATCAACGAAGAGGATCATCTACGCATTCAGGCCATCCGACCGGGTCTTCAACTCCAGGAGGCCTATGAGCTTGCTCACTCGATCGATCAGGAACTGGAAAAGGAACTCGATTACGCCATCGATACCGAGTTGGGGTATTTGACCGCCTGTCCCACCAACCTTGGAACCGGGATGCGTGCTTCGGCGATGCTTCACCTGCCGGGTCTTGTGCTGAGCGATCAGATCGGCCAGGTATTGAAAGGGATCGGCAAACTGGGCCTCGCGGTGCGCGGGCTTTACGGTGAAGGCACCGAATCGCTCGGCAACCTTTACCAAATCTCCAACCAGTCGACGCTTGGCGAAACAGAGGAGGAAATCCTGAGCCGCCTGACCAAGGTCATCGGTGACGTCGCTCGATACGAACAACAAGCACGCGAGAAACTGGCCGCCGAAGATGAGGTGATGGTGCGGGATCGCATTGGCCGTGCCACCGGGACTCTGTCCTACGCCCACATCATCAGTTCCAAAGAAGCTCTCAACCATCTCTCGATGATCCGACTTGGTGCCGATCTCGGCATCCTTCCTGCTTCCCTTCGGGGTGTGTGCGATCGTCTCGTCATGGAAACCCAGCCGGCTCATCTGCAATGGACTGCTGGAAAGAAACTAAAGCCCGATGCCCGGGACATTCTCAGAGCCCGTATGATTCGGGAGGATTTGCAATCCACCTTGCCGCCTGCTATTGATATTTCAGAGAAGGAAATTTAAATCACACCCCTGATCCCAAACCATGAACAACTTTACTCCACGTGCCCAGCAAGTGCTGGCGTTGGCCCGTAAGGAGGCCGACCGTTTCAATCACAATTATATCGGGACAGAACACGTTCTCCTTGGGTTGATCAAGTTGGGACAGGGTGTTGCGGTAAGCGTGCTGCAACGGATGGGCCTCGATCTCGAGTCGGTGCGCATGGAGGTCGAAAAGGAAGTCGGTACCGGCCCCGAATCGAAAAGCTCGACCAACATTCCCTACACCCCCCGGGTCAAAAAAGTTCTCGCGCTCGCCAACAAGGAAGCCAAGCAGCTCAACCATTCCTATGTCGGAACCGAGCACATCCTCCTCGGTCTCCTTCGCGAAGGCGAAGGGATGGCGGCCCGGGTGCTGACCAGCCTGAGTGTCGATTTGCAAACCACCCGGAATGAAGTTCTCGCCGAGATTGATCCCAACTTCAGCGCCGAGGAATCGGATGACGATTTCGACTTCGATGACGATGATGAGGAAATCGAAATGGAGGGTGAAGAGGGACCGGACGGAAAGACCAAGACTCCGGCGCTGAAAGCCTTCGGTCGTGACCTCACCAAGCTGGCCCAGAGTGGCGACCTTGATCCGGTCATCGGCCGTGCTTCCGAAATCGAGCGCGTCATTCAGATCCTGTGCCGCCGGACCAAAAACAACCCTGTCCTCGTGGGCGAGGCCGGAGTTGGAAAGACTGCCATTGTCGAGGGCTTGGCCCAGGAGATCGCGGCAGGCGATGTTCCGGAGATTCTTCGTGACAAAAAAGTGGTGACTCTCGATCTCGCCCTGATGGTGGCCGGCACGAAATACCGGGGGCAGTTCGAGGAACGCATCAAGGCCGTCATGGATGAGATCCGCAAGGTGAAGAATGTCATTCTTTTCATCGACGAGCTTCACACCATCGTTGGCGCCGGATCGGCGGAGGGAGCAATGGATGCTTCCAACATCATCAAACCTGCTTTGAGCCGGGCCGAACTCCAGTGCATCGGCGCCACCACCTTGAATGAGTTTCGAAAACACATCGAAAAGGACTCGGCGCTCGAACGTCGTTTCCAGCAGGTGAAGGTCGACGAGCCCTCCACCGAGGATGCCGTCGAAATCATGAAGGGTTTGCGCGAGAAATACGAATCGCACCACAAGGTCCGCTACTCCGACGAAGCACTCGAGGCTTCGGTCAAGCTAACCTCGCGTTATCTCACCAGCCGCTTTCTTCCCGACAAGGCCATCGATGTGGTGGACGAGGCTGGTGCCCGCGCCCGCATCAAGACCATGACCCGTCCAGTCGGGCTCAAGGAGCTTGAAGCACGGATCGCCGAGATCAACGAGGAGAAGGTCACCGCGATTAACAACCAGGATTTTGAGAAAGCAGCGGCTCTTCGCGATGAAGAGAAAAGCACCCGGAAGGAACTCGACGAAAAGATCGAGGGCTGGCGGGGCGAGAGCGAAGAGAAGGTCGTTGATATTGAGGAAGACGACATCATGTCTGTTGTTTCCAAGTGGACCGGGGTTCCTCTCCAACGGATGGAACAAAAAGAAGCCGCCAAGCTCCTCAAGATGGAAGAGGACCTCAAGGCGACCGTCATCGGACAGGACGAAGCCGTGGTCGCGATCTCCAAGGCTCTCCGACGGTCGCGGGCAGACCTCAAAGATCCCCGTCGCCCGATCGGATCATTCTTGTTCCTTGGGCCGACCGGGGTGGGGAAAACCTATCTTGCCCGTAACCTTGCCAACTTCATGTTCGGGGATCCCGATTCCCTCATCCAGATCGACATGTCCGAATACATGGAGAAGTTCAGCGCCAGCCGACTGATTGGATCGCCTCCGGGTTATGTGGGATATGAGGAAGGTGGCCAACTTTCCGAAGCGGTTCGTCGTCGTCCCTATTCGGTCATTTTGTTCGACGAAGTGGAGAAAGCCCACCCGGATGTGATGAATCTCCTCCTTCAAATCCTCGAGGAGGGAATGATCACCGACAGCTTCGGTCGCAAGATCGACTTCCGGAATACCATCATCATTCTTACCTCGAATGTCGGCGCGGAGAGCATCAAACGCCAGACGACTCTTGGCTTCAATGCCATGGCCGAGGATGAGGCCGACTTTGAAGGCATGAAGGCCAAGATCGATTCGGTGGCCAAGAAGCACTTCCGGCCCGAGTTCCTCAACCGGCTCGACGAACTGGTCGTCTTCCGCATGCTCGAGAAAGAGAGCCTCAATCAGATTGTCGATCTTGAGGTCGACAAGCTGGTCGGGCGCCTGGCTGAGAAGGAAATTGAGCTCGTTCTCGAAAACTCGGCCCGTGATCTCATCGTGACCAAGGGATATGATCCCGACTACGGGGCGCGACCCATGCGCCGCGCGGTCGAGCAGCTTCTTGAAGACCCGCTGGCCGAGGCCATCCTCGGTGGAGAGGTAAAGGCAGGGGACCACGTCACCGCCAAGGTGAAGAAGGGCGATGAGAAAATCACCTTCAAGACCAAGGCCCGGAAGCCTCCCGAAAAGACCGGTGCTTCGGCTTCCTAGGGCGGCGGGATCACCCCTTCTTTGGGCTTGATCGGTGTGACTTCGTCGCTTCTGATCCAACCCCTTTGCCCGCCCGGCAGGATGACGCGAGTCCACCCAGAACGAGCTGCCTCGATCTTGCAGAGGCTGCCTACGGGTGTTTCGCGCATGATTTTTGCTCCTTCATGAGGCTCCAGGCGGAGTGGTTTCTGGCCGGTGATGACGGAGAGATCTTCGATTGGCTCAAAGCTGATCTCATCGGGATACCAGAACCAACCGGCACTCCCGATGGGCAGGGCCAGAACGGCGATCACCGGCAGGGTGATCAATAGTCCTTTCCTCCATCGGGTTCGAAGAAAAAAGGCGACCATCACGAGCAATCCCAACGACCAGCCTCCAAGGAAAAGGATTTGAAGGTAAATCGGCCTCGGAAAAAAAAGTATCAACGAAACCAGCCACTTTTGTTCCTTTGCTCTGGCACCCGGGAATTCTTCCAGGAGGCTTTCTGCGTCTCCTCCGTGAAGCTGAAATCGATAAGCCCACAGGACCGCTGAGCCGTTTTCTCCGAGCGCTTTTTCGCAAAGGGCCATGTTATAGAAATGCTCGGCCGCGGGATCCGACTGCATGAGCTTGAGGATTTCGCCTTTGGCCTCTCCGGGGTCGTCAGGAAGAGCGTAAAGCGGGGCAGTTTGAAAGAGCAGGACGAGGCCGATGAGGCAGACCGGCGCCAAGGTGCGCAGGAGTTTGAGAACATCGCGCTTTTCGTTTTCTTCCACCGGCTTCTTTTCAGCATCCGGGCGAAAGCAAATCTCATCGCGTTTTTCATGAATCGATTCAAATTTTTTGCCTCCACGCCACTTGGTGGCAACCTTTGAGGCCTCGCGGTAGAATGCCACCTGATCGTCCGATTGGGATTCGACTTCGAGAATGGCGGTATCCAGTTCGCGCGATGGCGCTGCGTTGAGGTTTCTAACCTCAAGGCGGCGTCGTACTTCCAATATCACGAGGCCCAGTGCGAGCACTGCCGGGACGATCTGCCACCACCACAACGCGACAGGTTCCCGGTCATTGAAGGTCTTGAGAGGCATATTTCCGGGCTCAAGAAAAGCCAGGCTTCCGGTTGCATTGCGGTTGAATCCGGGAGCGCCGGTGACGGTGATGGGAATCTTCGGCATCGAGAGCGTGCGATACTTTTCAACCAGAGGATCAAAAAAGACGAAGCGGTAGGGTGGAATGAACTCCACTGTTTCGAGCGGGCGGATTGATTGGGAGAACTCGGCTGTGCCGGTCCGGCTTCTTCGTTCGGTGCCACTCGGTTTGGCAATCATCTCAAACTGTTTCCAGCGTCCTTTCGGATCAATGAGCTTGGGACCAGGGAAGCGGTTGAGGTTTCCCGTCCCGGTAATCCCGATTTCAACAGTCAGGGCGTCACCAAATTCCAAGTCCCGGCCCAGCGGTCGAACATCCATCGAAAACGTCCCGACCGCGCCTTCAAAACCTTCGGGTGCGCCTTCTGGCAGAGGGCGAACCTCAAGAATGGCTGCAGGAAACTGGATGGTCCGGGCCAACGGGCTGGCACGATGAAAGAAAAACGCGTCAGCAGAACCGGGACCAAGCTCAAGCCGTCCCTCGCGCAGGGCACTGAGTGAACTTTGATAGGTATAGACGCGAAACCGTTGCCCTTCATAATCCAATTCGCCGGTTGGTTGGCGGTCCGTGGTGAACCGCCAGGCGGCAAGGCCGTCTTTCTCGAACTGAATGACCTTTCCATCAGCCAAACTGAGGCGGTTCGGCGGGGCAGTGGAAAGATAAAGTTTGGCTTCAGTATCAATTCGTTCCCCGAGAAAAGGTCGGTCCTTCTGAAGAAAAACGCCGGTCAGGTAAGGAGTGACGGCTCCGCGGATCTTGATTCCGTTGGTGACAAGGGAATCGACCGGAAAGACCCGCAACATCACCGGCTCCGTCCTGACAGGGCCGGTAGCAGTGCGAAACTCAAAGGGAGGGATCCGGTAGGTTCCCGGTTGAAAGGCGCTGACGCGATAGCGAAACGCCTCGCGAATATAACCATTGACCTGCAAAGGGAATTTGTCATCGCGGGTCAGGGCAAGGGGGGCAATGTTTGGCGGGAGATCAGGCCAGTCGATGACATTCACGCCCTGTGTGACCAGGGTAAGAAAGGTTTCCTCTCCCACCACTACCATGGAGCTGCCAATGGAGGCCTCGACTTGCGGCGACGTTTGCCCCGCGGCCCGGATCGCAGCGAGAAAAGTCAGAATGAAAGGGATCAGCCGGGCTGCAAATTTCATCGTGGTTTACCAATCGTGGTCCTTTCGGTTGAAGGGACGGTAGATACGGCGTGGGGCTTTTGCACCCAGATCGGAATACTGGCGAATCAACCGGCGCGCCCGTTCTTTGGGAGATTCATCCGGTGAAGCGTTCGGGTCCTCGAGGAGATCTCCTTTCCCCTCGTCATCTTTGTCCTCTCCTTCGCGTCGATTCTTCGGATCGGGATTTTGATCGCCGGGATTTTCCCCGGGTTTTGAATTGTCGTTCTCCTTGGGGTCTCCCTGTTCTCCCGGTTCCTTGTTTTCTTCGGAAGGCTTTTTGGGGTCTTCGGGCTGCTCGTCCTCCTTTTCCCTGGGATCATTCTTTTTGTTTTCGTCGTCCTTCTCTTCGTTTTTGCCCTGCTTCTCCGGTGGCTCGGGTTTCTTTTTTTCGTCCTGAAGACTTCGCAGGTATTCCTTCACCTTGGCCAGGTTGTCGACAGCCCGCTTGTCATCAGGATTCAAGGCGATGGCATCCTCAAGGTGCTCGATGGAGTCGTGCCAGGCTTGAATCCTCGTTTCCTTGTCGAGACCCGCCCCAAGATAGAAAAGCGACGTTCCCAGGCCGTAATGAGCTTCCTGCTGGATCGCAGGATCATCAGACGTCAGAGCCTCCCCGAAGGAATCGATGGCTGATTGCCAGTCCTTCGCTTTCGATGACGCGGCTGCCGCACTGAGATAGAGACGAGGAGCCTTTGCTTTGCCGGCTTCGCGGGCCGCTCTCCGGAAAAACTTGGCGGCTTCTTTCGGTTCTCCCGCTTCCAACGCCATGATTCCGTCCTCGATATCTCCGGCCTTCGCCTGTGGAGAGGCCAGAAAGGCAAAGACGGCAGCCATGACCGGACGCAGGGGAAGGGCACGAACAAAAAGTGAGCTCATCAGGAGAATGATTCCAAGGAGAGCAAACCATCGATGAGCCGGTTTCGCAACCCGCTGGAATTTTCCTTCTTCGCGAAATCGATCCATTTCGGCCAGAGCGGACTCAAGGCGTTGCAGGAATTCCGATCCCATTCCCTGTGAGTAAAAGCCGTCGGTATCTTCGGCCATGATCCTGAGGACCTGTTCGTCGAGTCTCGTCAGCACGACATTTCCCCGTTTGTCCCGAAAGCGGCCGTCGCTGGTCGACGGGTCGGGAATGAAAGATCCCTCCGGGGTCCCCATTCCCAGGGCATAAATGAAAACCCCGGAATCCCGGGCCTCGCGGGCGGCATAGGTCAGGCCATCTGTCGATTTTTCCCCGTCGCTCAGGACCACCATGATGTTGTTTTGCTGGCCGGTTCCTTTCAGCAGGCGGGTCCCTTCCTTGATGGCATTTGCGAGATCCGAGCCGCCTTCCGGAATGTCCTCCGGGGTCAGTTGTGCGAGGGTTTGCTCGACAAAGCTGTGGTCGAGGGTGAGGGGACATTGCACCAGGGCGGAGCCCGAAAAAACCAAAACGCCCACCCGGTCGTTCGGAAATCGTTCTAAAATTTCAAGGGCCGCCGCTCGTGATGCCACCAGACGGGATTGCTGGGAAGGAGGTAATCCGACGTCCTGGCAGAGCATGCTCTTCGAGATATCAATGCAGAAAAGGAGGTTGCGCCCTTCGTTTTCAAT
>JASFWU010000087.1:0-9235 GCA_050049035.1 Akkermansiaceae bacterium
CGGGAAGAAGACTGCTAGGAAGCGCTTCACGATCATGTCGTAAAGCTTGGCCGCGGCGTCATCGAGTTTGACCACCCGTCCGGTCGGGATGATCGCGAAGTGATCGGAGACCTTGGCGTTGTTGAAGATGCGCTTCTGGAACTGCAGGCGGTCGTTTTGCAGCGCGTCCTTGGCCCAGTCGGCGAGATCGGAGTTGGACTGGGAAAGGTCGGTGACGATCTGTTTGACGTTGGCGAGATAGTCTTCCGGGAGATAACGCGAATCGGTCCGCGGGTAGGTGATCATCTTGTGCCGCTCGTAAAGCGTCTGCGCCAGACCCAGGGTGTTCTTGGCGGTGAAGGGTGCTTCCCGCTGTAGCGTGGTGAGATCGTAGAGTTGCGGAGCGATCTGTTTGGTGGGCTTTTTCTCTTCGGTAACGATGCCCGTTTTGCCCTCGCAGCGTTCGGTGATCAGCTTGGCCCGGTCCTTGTCCCAGATTCGTTCGGCCCGCCCGTGGGGATTTGACTCGTCCTTTTTGAATTCGAGGTCGATCCATTTGCCCTCATATTCGCCCGCCTTGACTCCGAAAGTGGCGTGGACTTCGGCGTAAGGAGTGGGCTTGAAGGCCTGGATTTCCTTTTCCCGCTTCACCAGAATGGCGAGGGTGGGAGTTTGCACCCGTCCCGCGGCGGTGATGTTGAATCCACCGTGACGCGAGCGGAAGCAAGTCAGGGCCCTGGTGGAGTTGAGGCCCACCAGCCAGTCGGATTCCGAACGGCACTTGGCGGCGTCCGAAAGGTTGGACATCTCCTCGCCAAGCCGGAGGTTGTCCCAGGCCTGTTGAATGGCCGAGGTCGTCATGGACTGCATCCAGAGGCGCTTCACGGGCTTGTCGATCTTCCCGTAGTCCATGATGTATTGGAAAATGAGTTCCCCTTCGCGGCCGGCATCGCAGGCATTCACGATCAGGGACACGTCCTTGCGGCGGGCCAGCTTGAGAACATGGCGGAGGCGTCCTTCCGATTGTTCGATGGGTTGGAGGGCGAAATCATTGGGAATCGCCGGGAGAACATCGAATTTCCACGGGAGGTTCTTTCCGTTCGGCCCCGTGGGCATCTTGAGCTCGATGAGGTGTCCGACCGCCGAGGTGATCATGGCCCGGTCGTTCTCGAAATACTGGGCATCGCGGGACTTTCCCTTCTTCTCAAACTTGCCAAGAGTCTTGGCGAGGGCTTTCGAAAGATCGGTGGCGACCGAGGGTTTCTCGGCAATGATGAGCGTTCTGGACACGGGCCGGACTTAGGGGTTGAGGTGGGGGTTTGGGAAGGAATTTCTTTCGGAGAGCTGATTTGTCAACCTGCAGGCAAGGCCGGGAAGCCGGAATTCAGCGTTTGCAAAAGCGCTGCCCGGGGAGTGTTTTGACGAGGCTTCGGAGTTCCAGCTTCATTAAAATGACGGAGACCTGGGAGGCTGGAAGTCCTGCGAGCGATACGATTTCGTCGACGGACCGATCACTTTCGCGGAGCGCGGTCATGACCTTGTTTTCATCGTCGGAGAGGTCGAGATAGGTTTCGACCGGGCCCGGAGTGGTGTCTTGCGGGCTGGTGAAGTCGAATTGGGTGAAGTCGTCGAGAATTTGCGAACCATCGGTCACGAGGGTGGCACCGTCGCGGATCAGATGATTGCAACCGGCAGAAGTCAGGCGATCGATCGGTCCGGGAACCGCGTAGATCTGCCGTCCGGCTTCAGCAGCCAAATTGGCGGTGATGAGCGACCCGGAGCGAGCGGGGCATTCCACGACCAGAAGAGAGCGGGCCCAGTGTGCCACAATACGATTGCGTTGAGGGAAGGTCTGACGGTCAGGCGGGGTCTGCAGGGGAAACTCGGAGATGACCGCACCATGACCGTCGGCGATTCGCTCCGCGAGGGCCAGGTTTTCGGGTGGGTAGAGCTGCATCAGTCCTGAACCGAGCACGGCAATCGTTCGACCTTTCGCAGCAACGGCACCTTCATGGGCGGCGGTATCGATTCCGCGCGCCAACCCAGAAATGACTGTGATCCCGGCTCCCGCAAGCTGGTAGGCAAATTTGCGAGCGGTCTCGCGTCCGTAGTGGGTCATTTGACGGGAACCAACGATCGCGACGGAGTGAAGGTCCTTTTCCTGAAGCTCTCCCCAGACGTAAAGAATGGCGGGAGCATCGTAGGCGTCGCGCAGGGCGGCGGGATAGCCCTCGTCTTCTTGTGTGAAAATGGCGATATTTCGTTCCCGGGCGAGGTTGATTTCGGATGTGGGGTCGGTGTGGTTTTCCCAATCTGCAATCAGTCCTGCGATTTCGGGGCCGATTCCGGAAACTTGCTGCAGAGTGGTTTCGCTTTGCTGCAATATGGCCCGGGCGGAACCAAAGCGGTTGAGAAGGCTGCGGATTTTAACCGGGCCTGTTTTCGGGAGTTGGTTGAGGGCGATGAGAGCTTCTGTTTCGGTCATGGGGGGAGGGGAAACGAAGGATAAGAAACAGACTTAGAAATCGGAAGCCGGTTTCCATTGGGCGAGTTGATCAGGAAAGGGACAGTCTGCGCAATCCGAAAGATCCTCGAGGCAAAAATCCTGGTAGAGTTGCAGCAGGGCCTGATGTTGCCAGGCGAACCTGAGGTGTGGTTTCGCATTGATCTTGGTGCCAAAGAGTCGTTCACAGCACCGCTTGACTTTTTGATTGGGGGCATTCGCGGGCACCACGGCCAGCGTTTCCCACGAGTCGGAGTGCAAGGGAAAAAGGGTGTTGATCAGGAATTCGCGGACCCGGGAGGCTCCCATCAGGCTGATGGGTTTCTCTTTTCGGTCGGATTGCAGGGTGTGGTGGTGGTCCCAGAAGGAATCACTGAGTGATCCGAGAGCCTTGGCGAACTTTTGAAAGGGAGGATCCTGGCGGGCAAGCGCGACGACTGAGGGCCATTGGGCTGCAGCGGTGGCAAGGGCCGCGAGGCGTCGTTGCGGGTGGTTGCCGGGGCGGGTGTTGCGGGTGGACCAGGCTGGAACCCGTTCGGGTGGAAACTCAAAATCGGGACGGTGTTTCCACCATCGCGTCCAAAGGTCTTCAAGCCATTGGCGCGATTCGGGTGGAGCTGATTCGTGAAGAGTCGGAGAGAGGAAACCGGCGGTGCCAAAGATGATGGCGGCCCGGTCCTCTTGTTCATGTTTCAAAAGCGTTTGGATCGGAAGGCGCTGCGCCAGCAGGCGCATGGGAAGGCGATTGGCGGAAAAACCGAGTGCATCCGCCAGTGATTCCCAAAGGGCTTGCGAGAAATGATGAAGTTCGACGGTTTGGTTGAAGCGGGCCGCCTTGAGCCTGAAGCGATGCAGGGCCGCTTCCTTGAGCAAAAGGTCCACGTGATCAGACGGCATTCCGGCCAGGGGAGTGAGGCAGCGACCGGGGCGGGCGAGCGCCTGGCTCAGTCGGGGACGGCCCAACGCGGCATTGACCTCATTGGGTGGAATGAGAATGCGGGGAACATGACGGTTCTCCGAGGTGCGGGTGAAAAAGGTGGGGCCTGAGTCCTGAAGGACCACATGGAGGATGACGTCATTGAAGTAAGAGCTCTGATGATGGCCGTGGAGTTCCCAGTTTCGTGAATCAAGGTCGATTTCAATGGGGCCATGGAGGGTTTCTCCATCGATCTCGATGGTGGCCTTGATGAAATCAGGCCCGGCACCCCGGTTCCATTCGCCTGGAGAGATGATCGTGACTTTTTGGCCGTCGGCGAGGGTGTAATCTTGGGAGAAATGTCCCGCGAACCAATGGGATTGGATCTCGATTTCATCGAATCCCGCGGTGGTTTCCTGTTCGCCGAGAAGAGGAGGTGGATGACCGGTAAGCTGGATGAGGGCTTGATAGGTCATGTCCTTATTTTTTGGGCTTGGTAGCGGGCGGAGCAGGTGGGTCCAGGATGACGAGAAGGCCGTCGATGGCCTTGGCTTCGGGGAGTTCGGAATAGGTGGTCTTGGCTTTTCGAAGAATGGTCAGGGCCGCCTTCGTGTTCTTCTGCCGTCGTTCAAGTTCAACCAGGTTCAGATCCTGGCGGAGCTTGTCAGAGGGTTCGGTGAAGAGTTCCTTGGCGCGGGCAAACCCTTTGCGGGCCTTGTCCACATTGCCATCTTCCAGAAAAACAAAGCCAAGCATCTCATAGACGCTGCCGTTTTTGGTCTTCTCCGCCGCTTGAACGAGTTGGGTCAGTCGTTCCTTGGGGTCGGGAAAACGTGAGCCGGCATAGCGGATGATTTTGTATTGCCGGTCCTCCTTGAGCATTTCGGCGGTGACCTCGGTGATGCGGTAGGGAGTGTAAAGCGGATCTCCGATCACGATGTTCTGCCAGGACAGTGCGTTCATGGACATGTATCCCGCTTCGATCAGGGAATAGCCCTTCAGGAGGCGGGCGTAGAAGATGTCGAGATGGTGACTGGCTTGCAGGTAAGGCTCCCAGGTATTGCCCAGGGTTGCTGCTGCTCCGCGATCGATCAATCCAGCCGACCAGTTCTTTGCCGGATTGCGGAGCTGGGATGCGCTGAAGGAGTGGATATGAACCGCGATTGCTCCCTTTTTGAACTTCATCGCCGGGTTCAGAAACGGTCCGTTGCGATTCGTGGTATACCACCCGAAGTAGACCGCAGCGTCGTTCATGGGATAGTTGGTCACAAAGGTGTCCTTGGTCCGGTCGATAATCGTCGGGTGGGCTGCGCCGGGAGCAAGCTTGGCAATGTTTTCGATCCACTTGTCTCCGAGCGCATAGCCGCCGGTTTTATTCGAGAAATCGAGATAAGCCCGCCCCCAGAGACCTTCTTTTTCAACATCGAGGGCATCGAGAACCATGCGCTTGCACTGATCGAAGGAGCTTGCTTCGAGGCGTCCCACAAGGAGCAGATACTTGGCGGGATGCTTGGCGAAGGGGAGGTCTTGCTTGAAGTAGGGATTGGTCCGCGCGCTGTTCAGGGGATATTCGTCCAGTCCCATCAACGCGAGTTCGGAGTCGACCGCCGCTTCGTCTTGCTGCTTGACCTTTGGCTTCTTTCCTTCGCCTCCTTCTGAAGCCGGAGTTCTTGAGATCCGAAGGGGCATTCCCTTGATCATCACGATGCACCTGATTTGAGCTTCCGTGGGGATGATGCGGCCGTCCTTGTTTTTTCCCATGGTCCACCAGCGGTTCTCGGTGAACTTTTTGCGAAGGGGATCGCGGATGAAATTGTTGTAGGTCTTGCGACCGATGGTGGGCTTTTCCGTCACTTCAAGTCCAACGAGGTTGGCTTCCGGGATGAGACGGTTGAGAGCATAGAACTCCGCCAGATCCTTGGAGCCCGGGACTGTTGAATTGTAGACGACCACAACCTGCCCGGGAAGCAGGGGGGATGGTTTTTGCGAGAAGGCAAAAATGGTCGAGAGGCAAAGGATGAGGAGGGCTTTCATGGAGTTAAAAAGTCAAAGTGAGACCATCATAGGCGAGAAAAACACCTTCGGGCAGGGAATTGTTGGTTTCCTGCCAGGGAAGTTCGCAGGACAGGTGGGTGAGGTAAGCCTTGCGCGGTTTGAGCATCGAGATCGTCTCAAGAGATTCTGCAACCGTCATGTGGGTCTGATGGTCGGTGTGGCGAAGAGCATCAATGATCAGCACATCAAGATCTTCCAGCAGCCTCATCGAGGAGTCGGGGATTTTTTTCACGTCCGAGATGTAAGCCAGCGAGCCCAATTCCGGATGATCAAATCGAAAACCATGGGTCCTGACATTCCCGTGTTCAACCTCGACCGGAGTGATGCCGAGTCCGTTGAAATCGAAGGTGTCGGAGAATTCACGGGGAGCAGGACGAACATAACCCGGCCGGTGGTCCTGGAGGGCAAAGGCCCAGGGATACATTCGTTCCAGGCCGTCGAGGGTTTCCCGGGAGCCGTAAAGCGGAAGAGGTTCGGTTCGCTGCCAGCAAAAGGCGCGGAGTTCGTCAAATCCGGCGACGTGGTCAAGGTGCTGGTGGGTGTAAAGCACGGCATCCACCCGGGTGATCTTTTCCCGCAGGGCCTGTTGGCGCAGGTCGGGTCCGGTATCGATGAGGAGATCACCCCATGGACCGGTCAGAAAACCCGATGACCGTGTCCGCGTGTCTTTGGGGTCATCTGAATGGCAGACCGCACAGGGACAGCCGATGACCGGAACGCCGACGGAGGTTGAAGTGCCAAGGAAAAGGAAGCGGATGGAGGTTCCGGAGCGAGTCATCGTTGCATCGTCGCCGGACCTTGGCATAATCGCGGAGTCACCGCAAAACTGAATGCTTACCCTTCTTAAAATCCGCAACCTCGCCTTGGTCGATCATCTGGAATGGCACCTGGGAGCAGGACTGGTCGGGGTGACCGGTGAGACCGGAGCCGGGAAGTCGGTGATTGTCGGAGCGCTCAAGCTTGTTCTTGGCGAAAGGGCCGACAAAGGTCTCATTCGAACCGGCGAGGAGCAATGCCTTGTCGAGGCGGTCTTCCAGTTGCGTGATTCCTCGATGATCGATGGTATACTCGAGGAGGTCGGATTGGATCCATGTGAAGATCACGAGCTCATCATCCGTCGGGTGGTCGGAACGTCGTCGAACAAACAATTCGTCAATAACGGAGCGGCCACTCTGGGCGTTTTGAAGCGCATTGGCCGCCATCTTGTGGATCTTCACGGACCACATGATCATCAGTCTCTCCTCTCTCCCGAGCGGCAGTTGGCTTTGCTCGATGCCTTTGCCGGAGGAGGCAAGGAAGTCGCCGCCTATCGGGAAAAGTGGTCGGTTTGGCAGGCGGCCCGCGAGGAGTATGAGGCGGCAAGGAGCCAACGAGAGATCAGCGATCAGGAGCGCGAGTTGCTTCGCTTTCAGGTCGAGGAAATCGATGATGCCGGACTTAAGGCAGGTGAAGAAGAAGAGCTCGAGGAGCGATACCGGCGGACCAGCAATGCCAGCCGCCTGGCAGAGCTGGCCGGAAAAGCCGTGGGACTTTTGAGCGACTCGGTGGGGCCCGGCGTTGAGGAGTTACAGCGGGTTTCTAGCGAACTCAGTCAAATCGACCCCGGGGTGGGGGAGTTGGCCGAAGAAGTCGCAAGTGTGGCGGTTCAGGTCCAGGAACTTGAGCGCAGTATGGCCGGTTATCTTGGGGAACTGGAACTCGATCCCGAGGAGGTCAGGGAGGTCGAGGAGCGATTCAATTTGGTCGAGTCATTGAAACGCAAATACGGGCCGACCTTGCAGGATGCCCTGGATCACGCGGAAGAAGCCCGCCAGCGGTTGGCGGGTTCTGAAGACCGGGAGTCCTACCTTGCCGGACTCAAGGAGACCGTCGATGCGGCCTACCAGAAACTGCGATCAGCCGCCCGAAAAGTGACCGCGAAACGAAAGCATGAAGCGCCCGGGCTTGCCGCTGAAGTGCGCCGTCATCTCGTTGATCTTGGCTTCAAACAGGCTGAGTTTGAGGTCCAATTGACTCCTCGATCTGAGCCCGGGTCGACCGGCTTTGAAGAGGTCGAGTATCTCTTCGGGCCCAACCCCGGTGAACCTCTCAAACCCCTCCGGCAAGTCGCCTCCAGTGGGGAAATCTCCCGGGTCATGCTGGCCGTCAAAAATGCCCTCGCTGATCAGGATGCCACCCCTCTGATGGTTTTCGATGAGATCGATGCCAATGTGGGAGGTGAAATCGCGAGGGCTGTTGGTGAAAAGATGGCCAGTCTCGGTGAACGGCATCAGGTGGTCGCCATCACCCATTTTCCCCAGGTGGCCGCTGTTGCCCATCAGCACTTCCTCGTCGAAAAGCGGGTCGAGGCAGGCCGGTCCTTGTCCTCGCTATCCGAGGTCAGCGGGGAGGAACGCATCGACGAGCTGGTCAGGATGCTGGGTGGAGGAGGAAAGCAGGCCCGGGACATGGCAAAATCATTGCTCAAGTAAACATGGATTATTCCAAACGAATCATCATTGGACGGCGGGAATGGTTTTCCTTCCCGGAATTGGGAATTCCCTGGATTCAAGGAAAGATCGATACGGGAGCCCGGACCTCGTCCCTGCATGCCACCAGGATCGAAACCTTCTGGAAAGGCGAAGATCAGTGGGTTCGTTTTCGCACCGTCGATCGCCTGGATTGCGAGGCGCAGGTCGTCTTTGAGAAAAAAGTCAGAAGCTCGAACGGGAGATATGCCTATCGCTTCTTCATCGAAGTCGAAGCCGAGACTCTCGATGGCAAAAAGCATGTCGTTCTTCTGAGTCTCACCTCGAGGAAGAAAATGAAATGTCCCTTGCTTCTGGGGCGTCGTGCCCTTGCCCCTTTCCTCGTGGACTGCAAACGAAGCAATCTGCTCGGGAAGCACAAGACCAAACGAAACTAGGGAAAAGTCTCAGCGGCCAAGCGCGCGGAGCTGAGCCTCCAGACCGAGGCGTGTTCCTTCCGGTAAGTCAAATCGTTCGGGCCGGTCACGTCCGATCCAGATCACAACAACCTTCTCCGGGGAGAGGGTCGCGGCCCAGTAATCGGTTCCCGGTAGCGAAGTTCCGCTGAGAAACTCCGGTCGCACCGCAAGGTTTGCATGGGGGGCAAAGGCTGGAAAAAAAGAGGCTTCGCGGGAAAAAAGAGGCTCCTCGTTTTCCAGAACTTCCTTCACAAAGATTGCTTCGGGCCGTTGGCCTTTGTTCACAATCGTGGCGTAGGCGGTGGCCAGCGCCAGCGGGGAAACACTGAGCGAACCACGGTAAAGGTCGTCGCCCTTGCCAAAGATCCCATCGAGTCCGAAACGCTTCAGCAGTCCGATGGCATCATCGGTTTCCAACTGGCGGCCGGTGGCAACGGGATTTCCCTTGATGGGAAGGTGCCCCCGCTCGAGGGCGATGGTGCCGATCAGTGGTTCGCACATCCTGATGCCAAGGTCCCGCCGGGCATCGAGGGCCCGGTTGAATCCGGTCGGAGTCTCGTCGCGGCAGCCCACGATTCCAAGAATGTCTCCACTGCCTGGGTCGATGGCAACTGCCGCCATCTGGAGCTCCGATGAAAGTCGTACTTCCCGGACAAGCTTCTCGAGCCCCTGTTGAATGGTGAGGTCGATCGAGGTCCGGACCTGGAGTCCTCCTCCGGTGATCTGATTCTTGCTCAGCACGACTTCAAGCGGACGTCTCAGCGCCCTCATGGCGTGATTGCTTTCCTCCGGTCCCGCTCCCTCTTCGCGGAATTCAAGGTTCTCATTCTTGATGGTTTCGGCTTCCTCCCGCGTC
>JASFWU010000088.1:0-9228 GCA_050049035.1 Akkermansiaceae bacterium
TACTCATGAATAAGGATTGGAGCATAATACTCCCAACCACTTGTATCCTTTCGAGTCTGAGGCTCTTTTCTTTGCCCTTGTGGACTTTTTTGGGGTCTGCTTCGGGGACGGCAATTCCCCTTTGAGCCAAAGCTTTACCACTCAATGGCTGCGGCAGCCCAAGTCAGGCCGGCTCCAAAGGCCACCATGACGATCTTATCGCCCCGCTTGATCGCTCCTTGACGGTGGGCCTCGTCGAGGGCGATCGCGATGGCGGCCGCCGAGGTGTTTCCATATTTGTGGAGATTGACGAAGACCTGTTCGTTGGGAACGTCGAGACGGGTCGCGATGGCGTCGATGATCCGCAGGTTGGCCTGGTGAGGAATGACGAGGGAGATGTCATCGGCGGTGAGTCCGGCTCGTTCGATGACGGTATTGGCGGAGTCGCGCATTCGGGTGACGGCGTGTTTGAAGACCTCTTTGCCGAGCATGGCGAGAGTAGCCAGGCCTTCTCCGGCATTGGAGAGAGTGATGGGGCAGGCCGAACCTCCACCCGGGATGTTGAGAAGATGGGTCTGATTGCCGTCGGTCCCGATGTCGGTGGCAAGGATGCGACCTTCGCCTTCGCCGGATGCCCGCAGCACTGCAGCTCCTGCACCGTCGCCGAAAAGCACACAGGTGGTGCGGTCCTTCCAGTTGACGAAGGCCGAGAGCTTCTCGGCACCGATGATGAGGGCATTGGTAAAGGCACCACTCTCAATCATGCGTTTGGCGATTTTCATCGCATAAAGAAATCCGGAGCATGCTGCCGAGATGTCAAAGGCAACGGCCTGGTGGGAGCCCAGTTGTTGCTGGACGTAACAAGCGGTCGCCGGAGTGAGGGTGTCGGGAGTGATGGTGGCGACAATGATGAGTTCCACTTCGGAGGCTTCGAGCCCTGCTTGCTCGAGGGCTTTTCGAGCGGCCTTCGTACCCAGGTGGGAGGTGAATTCGTCATCAGCGGCGATACGGCGCTCCTTGATGCCGGTTCGGGTGACGATCCACTCGTCAGAGGTATCGACGAATTTCGAGAGGTCGTCATTGGTCAGGACTTTTTCCGGAACGTAGCTTCCTGTTCCCGCGATCGTCACGCCGTGAGTCATGCGCGGAGTGAAGGGGAGGAGGCCCCGCCCCGCAAGTCTTGAAAGACAGGTGTTTCATTTTTGCCAACTTTCTTGCGAGGTGGTCAAACGCGTTTAATCTCCGTCGTGAACGTTGAATGTGGCGCCCGAAACTGCAAAGCTCCTGACTGGATGTCCGGAGTCCTGAAGTTTGCCGGGATCTACAACATCCTTTTTGGGATTTGGGTCGTGGGCTGGCCGAACGGATGGTTCGAGATTTCCGGGATGGAGCTACCGCGGTATCCCTTCCTCTGGCAGTGCATCGGGATGATTGTGGGAGTCTACGGAGTTGGGTATCTGGCGGCGAGCTCGGCTCCACTCAAGCACTGGCCCATTGTTTTGGTTGGTTTTCTGGGGAAAGTCTTCGGGCCCATCGGTTTTGGGTGGGCGGTCTGGCAGGGGGATCTGCCCTGGCAGGCCGGATGGATGATCGTTTTTAATGATCTCATCTGGTGGATTCCTTTCGCAATGATCCTTTGGGGAGCCGTTTGTCTCATGGTCGGGAGGCCCGTGGTCGGTGATCCGGTTCCCCTCGAAAAGGCGCTGGACAGATTCCGCCTGACGACCGGCGAGACGCTGAGAGAGGCTTCCGGGAAAGACCAACTGGCCATTGTCTTTTTACGTCACTTCGGATGCACCTTTACCCGCCAGTTGCTCATGAATCTCAGGGAGATGCACCAACGGGCCGAAAAGGAAGGGTCGCGACTTGTCCTCGTGCACATGCTCCAGGAAGGGGAGGAAAAAGAGTTTGTTGAACATGATGGCATTGCGCGGATTGCCGACCCGAGGTGTGACCTCTACCGTGCCTTCGGACTCGGAAAGGGGGGATTCCTGGAATTGTTCGGCCCGCGGGTGCTTTACCGTGGAGCCATTGCCTTCTTTCGGGGGTGTGGAGTGGGGATGATCAAGGGAGATGGATTGCAGATGCCGGGTGCGTTCCTGCTCAAGAACGGAAAAATCCTGAGAGCGCAGAAGGCGAAAACCGCTGCCGATCTTCCCAGTGTGGAGTCACTCTTTGGACCTGAGTCGGCTCCGTGAGGAGTTCCTGAATGCGATTCGTTCTCAATGAGATAAAAACTCCGGCATTCCCCGGAGTCCTTTCTTTTCAAAGGAAAGGATGAGCGGCAATCTTGAGGCGCCTTTCGTGCCATTCCATGAGTGCCTCTTCTTTGAACTTTTCGGTGGTCGATCTCTTTACCATCGGGATTGGTCCTTCTTCCTCCCACACTGTGGGGCCGATGCGTGCTGCCTCGGGGTTTGTGATCGGACTTCGCGACCTCCCGGTGGTGGCTGTTCGATGTGATCTTTACGGTTCATTGGCCGACACTGGAAGAGGACATGGAACCGACAAGGCGATCATTCTGGGCCTGCTCGGACACGATCCCACCACGGTGCCGATCGATGAGGTGGAGAGTTTGCTGGCGGCGGTCAAGCGGGACGGATCCTTGAATCTTCCGGATGGTCGGCGGGTGGAGTTTCGCCAGCGGGATCATCTCGTTTTTCATCGTGGGAAGTGTATCGGAAAACACACCAATGCGATGCACTTCAGTGCGCTGGGAGTAGGGGAGGAAGTCCTTTATGATGAACTCGTGTATTCGGTGGGAGGCGGGTTCACCATGAAGGACGGGGAGTCGACGGTAGCCGAAGCAGATCCTGTTGAGGTTCCTTTTTCCTTCCATCGCGGTGAAACACTTCTGCGGCATTGCGAGGAGCAGAACATGTCCGTCAGCGAAGTCACCCTGGCAAACGAGGGCGCCTTCCGAAGTGAAGAGGAAACCCGGGCTCGAATCGACGAAATCTGGAGAGCGATGGATGCCTGTATTTCTCGCGGGTTGTTCTCCGAGGGTGAGCTTCCCGGTGGATTAAAGGTCAAACGTCGGGCCGCCAGTATTTACGAAAAGCTCAAGCTGGGGGATGGCTCCAGTGACCTTCTGGGTGCCATGGACTGGGTGAACCTCTACGCCTTGGCCGTCAATGAAGAGAATGCCGCCGGTGGTCGGGTGGTGACCGCACCCACCAATGGAGCCGCAGGGGTCATCCCGGCTGTTTTCAAATATGCCAAAAGGTTTTGCCGGTCTCCTCATGTCGATTCACTTCATCGCTTTTTTCTCACCGCCGGTGCCATTGGGTCGCTGTATAAAAAAATGCCTCCATCTCCGGTGCCGACGTGGGGTGCCAGGGTGAAGTGGGAGTGGCCTGTTCCATGGCAGCCGGAGCATTGACCGAGTATCTTGGGGGGACTCCCACCCAGGTGGAATTCGCGGCTGAAATCGGCATGGAGCACAACCTCGGACTGACCTGCGACCCCATTGGCGGTCTGGTCCAAATCCCTTGTATCGAACGGAATGCCATGGGCGCGATCAAGGCCATCAATGCATCACGATTGGCGATGAAGAGTTCCGGGAGCCACCATGTCTCACTCGACAAGGTGATTGCGACAATGAAAGCGACAGGCGCGGATATGTTATCGAAGTACAAGGAAACCGCGCGGGGTGGTTTGGCAGTTAACATCGTCGAGTGCTAGCGCGGGCCAGGTCGTCAGGTGAGGTTTTGACTTGGGACATGGCAGCCTGATGATCAATAGTGCCTCATGAGAATCATGTTCATTCTGTGCCTGGCCTGTTGCTCAACGGCTCTCGGATCGATTCAGATTGAGTGGAGCAGCACGCCTGGTGGGGTGGACTTGCAAAGTGACGGTGTCACGGTAATCGACGACAGCTTTGAGTTTCTCCTGGGGAGTTTCGACGGGATCGTTCCGACCGCTGACAATGTTTCAGAGTGGGAGGGCGCCTTCCAGGTCTTTGGGACTGCGCCTTACTTTCCGACGCTGAGTCGGTTCCAGAGGCAGATTTCACTCGAGAGTAACGACTCTCCTTTCACCACCTCGACCAGGGCCTACGTTTGGGGGAGGAATGGAACCGGGCCCGGAAGTGAGTGGATTCTCTTTGGGAAGCCATCGTGGACCTGGCCCAATGCCAACCCGGTGGGTCCGGCTCTACCGGTGCGTTGGCTCGTTTTCTCAATTACCCCGGCCGATGTGGTGCTGGGCACGGTGAATGCCGACGGCGTCCAAATGAAAACAGTTCAGGTTGATCTTTCCCTGACCTACCAGCAATGGACCGAAGTGTTTTTTGAGCCGGGTGACGATGCCTCGGGCGGGAGCGACTTCGACGGCGACGGCCGCAGCAATTTTCTGGAGTATGCCGCAGGTTCCAATCCCAAAGCCGTGGATGGGCCTTTCGAACCGGAACTCATCGGGGTGGATCAACTGGTCATCCCCCGGGCAGCCGGGCGTGAGGTGGAGTGGGTGATTTACCAGAGCGAAAATTTACAGGGGTTTGAGGAAGTGACCTCGGGAGTCGAGGTGGTCGCGGATGATGCAGACCGTCTGGTGTTGAGAATGACCACCTCGTCCGGCCCGCGGAGATTCTTCAGAGTCGAGGCAAGGCCAACCGGTTGATCTTGAGAGAACAACACTTGTCGATGCCGCGGTCCCATCTAGAATCAGACCGTGGTTAAAATGCGAAAGACGCGGATCATTTGTACTCTCGGGCCCGCGACCGATTCACCGGAGATGCTCCGCAAGCTCCTCACCGCCGGAGCGGATGTTTTTCGACTGAATATGAGTCATGCAAAGCATGATTGGTGTCGGGAAATCTGCCAAAGAATCCGTGAAGCCTCCGAGGAAATCGGCCGAGCGGCCGGGATTCTCTTCGATCTGCAAGGGCCGTCGATTCGGACCGGCGATGTGGATGGAAAGATCGTCCTGAACCGGGGAGACCAGGTGGAGTTTCGCAATCGGGGGACCGAGCCGACCATCGAGAAATCCACCACGGTCAATTATCCGGGGTTGATGTCCGATGTCTCGGAAGGCAACCAGCTGACGGTGGACAACGGGGAGCTCCTCATGAAAATCCTCGAGGTCAGGGAAGACCGGATTATTTGCGAGGTCTTGACCGAGGGTGAGATGGGCTCGAGACGGCACATCAATCTGCCCGGCGTGCGCCTGAAACTTCCCGCTCTGACCGACAAGGACTGTGCCGACATCAAAGTGGCTGCCGAATGCGAAGCTGATTTCGTCGCCGGTTCGTTTGTGCGGGATGCCGGACACGTCCGTGAATTGCGCCGCGCCATCCGGGAGGAAGGATGCATGGCCGAAATCGTTTCCAAGCTGGAAGACCAGGAGGCCATCAGGCACCTCGATGGGATCATCCGCGAGTCTGACATCATCATGGTGGCCCGGGGGGATCTCGGAATCGAAGTTCATGTGGAAGAACTCCCGATCATCCAGCGGCGCATCGTCAAGCGCTGCCACCAACTCGGACGTCGCGTCATTGTCGCCACCCACATGCTGGAATCGATGACGGAGAACCCGACGCCAACAAGAGCCGAGGTGACCGATGTTTCCAATGCGGTATACGAAGAAGCCGATGCCATCATGCTTTCCGGCGAAACCACGGTGGGCCGTTATCCGATTCGCTGCGTCGAGCTGATGGACCGGGTCGCGAGGAGAATCGAGCGGTCCGGCGGATTGGGTTATGGAAACGAAGCAGCGCTCGGGAGTGAGCGTCAGAAGGTGATCCAGGCGGCTTGCCGCTTGTCGGATTCCATTCCGAATGCCCTGCTCGTTTTGTTCACCCGTTCGGGACAAACCGCCCACCAGGCTGCCTTGCTTCGTCCCAAGACCCCCATCTTCGCCTTTACTCCCGAATCCTCACTCTGTTCGCGCTTCACTCTTTCCCGAGGGGTCCGCTCTTTCAAGGTGGTCTTTGAAGATGATCCGGGGGGGACCGTGGCGGCTGCAGTCGATTTCCTGCGTCACCGCTATGAGCTGGAGGTTGGCACCGCGATCATCGTGGTGTCCGAGATCCATCGGGAAGGTCATGCGCTGGACTGCATCCTCGTTGAACACGCCTGATTTGGTGTCTCAGATGACTTTGTGAAATTTTTCACAAAGTGGTTGAGGGGAGGGCGATTGAAGCTATCGTTTTGCCGAGCTCATGACGGAAGAAAATCTCACGGTTTCCCACGCAGCCTACGACTCGAAGATCGAAGGGAACATCATCTTCACCCGGGTCGATGCTGCCATCAACTGGATGCGGAAAAACTCGCTCTGGCCCATGCCGATGGGGTTGGCCTGCTGCGCGATCGAACTGATGGCGACCGCTTCTTCTCGATTTGATATCTCACGATTCGGAGCCGAAGTGATGCGATTTTCGCCCCGACAGGCGGATGTCATGATCGTGGCCGGCACCGTGACCTACAAAATGGCTCTCGCGGTGAAGCGAATCTGGGACCAGATGCCCGAGCCAAAATGGTGCATCGCGATGGGGGCCTGTGCCTCTTCCGGGGGAATGTATCGGAGCTACGCCGTTCTCCAGGGGATTGACCGCCTGATCCCGGTCGATGTTTACATTTCCGGATGCCCGCCACGGCCCGAAGCTCTCATCGAGGGGCTGATGAAACTTCAACGCAAGATTGAGACGGAAGAGTCGTTGAAAGCGCAAAAGCAAGAGCCAGTTGAAGCCTAAGCAAATTTGTCATGAGCATTGCAGACGACCTCAAAGCCCTTGGGCAGAGCAATCCGGCCGAGTTTCGCGGAGAAACCACCATCAACGTAGGATTGTCCGCTCTCTACCCGACACTCGAAAGATGCAAAGAATTGGGTTACGTCTTTCTCGTTGATATCTCGAGTCTCGACCACCTCGGCGAGGAACCTCGCTTCGAGATGGTTTATGAACTGGCGACGCTCGATGATTCTAAGCATCTGCGCATCAAAACCAAGGTGGCCGAAGGTGTCGATGTCCCCTCGGCAGTGCCCATCTGGAAGACCGCCAACTGGCACGAGCGCGAGGTGTATGACATGATGGGAATCAAGTTTTCGGGACACCCCGAAATGGAAAGAATCCTCATGTGGGAAGGGTTTCCCTATTATCCCTTGCGGAAGGACTTTCCCCTTGCCGGGAAAGAAAGCGAGATGCCGGATGTGGCCTTCAGTGGTATCGCGCCCCTCGAGGGTGGTCCTTTCGTGACCAGCCCGGGCTCGACACGGGAGTCAGGCGAGCCCCGTGCCAAGGGAGAAAGCTAGAGGAAGGTCGGGCTATCCCTTGCCTCTCGTCTTTGTGCGATGAGGGCTTCCGTTTTTCTCGATAAACTCGATGATTTTTCCGGCAACGTCCTTGCCGGTGGCGGTTTCGATCCCTTCCAGCCCCGGGGAGGAGTTCACCTCCATGATGACGGGTCCGTGATTGGATCGCAGGAGGTCCACCCCGGCGACATTCAAGCCCATCACTTTCGCAGCCCTGACTGCGGTCGATCGTTCTTCAGGTGTAATCCGGACGATATTGGCGGTTCCTCCGCGATGGAGATTGGAGCGGAATTCACCTTCCTTTCCCTGTCGCTTCATTGCCGCGATGACCTTGCCTCCGACCACCAGACAGCGGATGTCCGCTCCGCCCGCTTCTTTGATGAATTCCTGGGCGAGGATGTGGGCATCGAGCCCGCGGAATGCTTCGATCACCGATTCAGCGGCCTTTTGTGTTTCTGCCAGGACGACGCCGACACCCTGGGTTCCTTCGAGGAGCTTGATCACAAGGGGAGCACCGCCACAGGACTTGATGAGATGACCGGTTGCTTTGGAATCGTGGGCGAAAGCGGTGACCGGAAGGCCAATCCCCCGTCGGGCGAGAAGCTGAAGCGAACGAAGTTTGTCCCGCGAGCGACTGATCGCGACCGATTCGTTGAGGGGGTAGGTCCCCATCATCTCAAACTGACGAACCACCGCCGTCCCGAAAAAAGTGTTGGATGCTCCGATCCTGGGGATCACCGCGTCAAACTGGAGCTGCTCGTCCCCCAGAAAGATCTTGGGGCGCATGGAAGTGATTGACATATGGCACCGGAGATAGTCCGTGACGCGGACCTCGTGTCCTCGCGCTTCCGCAGCTTCCACGAGTCGGCGGGTAGAGTAGAGATTCTTGTTACGCGAAAGGACTCCGATCCGGAGTTTCTTTGTGTTCTCTTCTTCACTCATCGGTTGACCTCCTCTCATCGATGCACGCTCCATACCAGAAATTAAATCGGGGAATTTTAGGCGTCCTATTTGGACGATTTAGAGCTTAAGGGTCACATGATCGATGAGGCGGACTTCCCCGTAATAGCAGGCTGTTGCCAAAGTGGCGCTTCCGCGGACAACCGATATGGGTTGCAGGGTTTCCCGGTCGACGAGCTGCAGGTAATCAATGGAGAAGTCATCGGGAGCATTCCGCAAAAGATGGCTGCGGGCACAGTCCAAATAGACGGTTGCCTGGGTTTGGCCGGTCACGGCGAGATCCCGCGCGGCTCGCAAGGCTCTGGGAATGCGCGCGGCATCTTGTCTTTGCCCGCAGGTCAGACGAACATTCCGTGAGGACATGGCAAGCCCGTCGGCTTCACGCACCGTGGGGTGCCCCACAATTTTCACCGGGCTATCAAGATCCCGGACCATTCGGCGGATCAGGGCCAGTTGCTGGAAATCCTTCTCGCCAAAAACCGCTTCGTCGGGTCCGAGGATATTGAAGAGCTTGAAAACAATGGTCAGGACCCCGTCAAAGTGTCCCGGGCGGGTAGCCCCGCAAAGGTGGCGGCTCAGCAGAGATTCGGTCACAAGCACGGAATGATCCGGTTGGTAGAGGGTTTCTTTTTCCGGGGCAAAGACGAGATCGACGCCCAGTTCCCGGCAAATCGCAAGGTCATCCTCGAGCGGACGCGGGTAGGATTGTAAATCCTCTGCCCGATCGAATTGGATGGGATTGACAAAGATCGAGACCACCACGGATCCGTCTTTGGTGACCCTGTCCCGAGCGAGTTTGATAAGTGAGGCATGGCCGGAATGAAGGGCTCCCATGGTGGGGACCAACGAGACCGGACGGGGAAGCCTGGTCAGGATCTCCCGAACTTCCGATACCGAGCGAGCAACGACCATGGCGGGCAGAAACTGTGCGGTTTGACCAAAAAGATCGATGGAAAAGTGAACATTTGATCTTCCGGGAGGTCTCAACTTTTGCTCTGGAGATCGTGGAATTTCCGGGGCGCCCCAGACCTCGAAATCCTG
>JASFWU010000089.1:0-9201 GCA_050049035.1 Akkermansiaceae bacterium
TCATATTGCTTGGAAAACGGTTGGATCGTCCCATCGGCTCCTTTGCTGATGGTGACCATCGAGATCGGAGTCTTGATGCCATTGGCATCGGTGTACCGTGCCGCAACGGTGTCACCGTAAACCACCGGCAATCCATCCCGGGCAATACTGTAACCTTCCGGCAATGCCCCTTCCTTTTTGGCGTAGCTCAGGAGAGCCCCACCGGTAAAGACACCGCTGTGAGGATCGGTCTCGCGTAGGGTGATTCTTCCTTTGCTTCCCGACTTCGACTGAATGAGAACGGAGACCTCATCGATGGCATCGGTGGTGTCCGCCCCAAAATCACTCACGCGAAGATTCAGGGTCTCACCGGCATAAGCCGTGGAGATCTTTTCGCGATACTCCTCGTCCATGATTCCGAAGACCGGATGGGCCGCCACTTTTGCGGTAGCGGTCAGCCATTGATCCTTGCCATCAGCATCCTTGTAGCTGAGACCGAAGTAGACCTTCTCACCGGTTTTGACCACCAGCCCGCCACCGGCTTCTTCGAGAATTCTCGCGGCGCTGCGCGAGGTCTTCAACTGCCCGCGCAGTTCATCTTTTTCTTCCTCACTCAAAACACCTCGCAAGGGCAGCACCCCGGCGACCAGGGGAACCGAAAACCGGAACAGATGATCGACACTGGGATCGGAAAGCCCCCAATCAAATCCCCCACCGCGATAGTTCTCGCTTTTCCAGTCCCGTAACATCCTCCAGTCATTCACTCTCAGTCGAGAGGATAACTCCCCCTCCAGGGCAATCGTCCCGGGAACACTGACATCAAACTCATCGACATCCGCTTTCCCGGCTGCCTTTCGCCCGGATTCGGTTTGAGCGTAGATCGTAGCGATCGACGATGGACGAAGTGCAAGCTGGGAGGCGTCGAGCTCTAAATGGGCCAATTGACCATGCAACAATGCGATTCCTCCTTCGGAAGCCTTTTCGGGTTTTGTGAGAACCCGCTCAACCCACCAGTGGCTCCTTTCCTTGCCATCTTCGGTGACCGCTTTTTTGAATTCCGCGGTGGCGTGAGCAATGGACAGACTTGGCTTGGAAAATCCGGCTGGCAGAACGCGCCCTTCCCGGGTTGTGGAAACACCGGGTCGCCGGTTCTCGGCATCAATGTAGGAGGCCACCAGATACTCCCCTTCCTTGACTGAAATTTGCGACTCATCGGAAGCTGGCCCTGCAACCGGAATGATCGTTGCCTTGAACACTCCCGTGGAGGGCCCGGTCTCAGTGGCCATGAGCTCCCTCTTTCCTCCACTGGGGCTTTCAACCATGACCATCACGGTATCAGGTTCGACCGTGGCATCCATGTCGGCATCGTGGACTGCCAGAGCCAGAGATTTGTCATACGAAAAACGCAGAAGCTTTTCGTAAAATGGCATCACCTTGCCCTTCCGCCCGTCGAAGCGGGGCTCCATATCCGCAAACTCGACCTTGGCGTCCGTGAAAGAAACATCGAGAGAGCGCTCGAGTCTTTCGCGAGACTTGGTGACATAGCGATCATCGACATAACGGACAAAAATCCGGTCGCCCGTCAGAATCTCGAGCGTGTCATTCTTACCAAGCGAAGCGAAGTCTTCCGGAACCGGGAGGATCTTTGCTCCATCCGGCCCTGTCAGGGTCACTCGATTGACCGCAGGCACCGGGCCTTCCTGACCTAGGAAAATCAAGCGCAACAAACGGGTCCGTGAGCCTTCGGCAAAGTTGACCTCGAACGACTCTCCATTCGCAGATGCCACGATCTCACCCGGCGAGTTGCGATGATCGAGGACACCCGGAGGAAATGCCGAGGGATCAAAGAAGCGGTCCGGGCAATTCACCATTTGCGCAGGCTGCTCCAAATTCGCCATCACCCGGCAACTCCGTCCAAAACCAAGGTTGTTGACCCAGCCAGTTGCCCAGATCTCAAACGAGTGGACTCCTTCACGAAGATTGACACTTCCCTCGAGCGGACCTCCCTCTTTCGAAATGGGACGACCATCGACTGCGATGAGAAACTCGGGCGGATGATTGATCGATGGATGGGTTTTCGGAGGAATCTCGTACTTGCCGAGATCCACCTTGAAGGTCCGGGTGACATCTTTCGGCTCATGGAAGTAGGCCCGGAAACGGTAGATGACATGGGAAACGTCATGACGGTTGTGCCGTCTCCATTTCACCGACGAGGGAATCGCCTTCAGGAACGCTTCGGAAGGTCCGGAGAGATTACGGGCAACTCCCTGCTGGTTCTTTTGAGTGGTCCAGCCGCTGGCAACATGAGCCTTGATCTCATCGAATTCAAAGACCGAGCGATCATTCCGGTCGTGCTGGCGGTCGGTATCGTTCATGACAACGACCGAAGGCTTCCACGGATCGGGAATCGCCACCGGAAACTCCGGATAACAGGCAACGGTGGTCCAACTACCCGGATTCATGGCAGTCTGGACGATAAAGTTCTTCAGTTTGGCTCCCTCTTCGGACGCCTTCACGGTCATCTTGCCGATGGGCAGGTTGTCGTTGAGATCGATGGTAAGTTCGGGAACCTTGTCCTTTTCAATCACGGGACGCCACGCCGGGTAGTCCGTCTTGGGGCTGATGAGCATGTTAGGGTTCCGGCCGGGCTCTGACTTGGAGGCAAAAGCCATGGCCTGAGCGCCGGTCGTCGGGATGCGACCTTCGAACCACCCCGAATGAGTGCCGGTTTCCTTGAGCACAAAACGGGAAATCGAGTCACCGCTTGAGCTCGCCACACTCACCATGATTTCATCAACCTGGTCAGTCCGGCTGCGGTCGGGATCAATGACACGGACGTTGATAGGATTCCCCGGTTTCACGATGGTGGCAATGCGGCTTTGAAACTCAGCCGGATCATCACCGGCTCTTGCCTCGATACTCATCGACTCCGCAGCCAGACGGCTCTTGGCAACTTGCTCGGCATTTTTGGCACCCCGCCTCTCGAGATCCTTCATGAGCTCCTCCATATCAATCAAACGTTGCTCGGAGGCAGTGAGAAGCTTTCGGGCCGACGCCATCAGGACGGCATCCGACGCCACGGTAATCGGTCCGCCTTTCTTTTCCGGAATGTCGTTCATCCGTTTCCGGAATCGTTCGGAATAAGCATAAAAGATCTCATCATCACCAATCACCTGAAGGGCTCGGTCACCTTCCGCAGGCTCTCCGAGAGCCGTTTCAATCTCACCACGGAACTTGGTTTTTTGATCTCCAAACTGCCTCAGGTAGAAAGTCTCTTTGTCGCCAGAGGAAGCCCAGACCACCACCTCGATTTCAGTCCCCGCCCCGGACACCGCGAGAGTCGGATCATTCAAGGTCACTTTCAGCTTCTCCCCCGGAACGATGGTTTTTTGTTGGCTGGTGGAACCGAGCTCAACCTCGGTGGCTTCCATCAGCTTCTGGCGCTTCAGTTGAACCTTGCCGAGCAGGATCTTGGCATCGGGATGATTTGGCTCGGAGGTCAGAATCTTGTCGATCTCATCACCGGCATCGTCGAACTCCTCCATGTCAAAATAGACCAGGGCCCGGGCATACCGAATCTCAGACCCAAGTCCCGGAACGCGCTCGAGCTCGAGCTGATTGAGAGTTTGCAAGGCGCCATCGAAGTTCTTGGCAATCCGCTCGGCTTTGGCCCGACGCAAGGTCGCCTGATGCCTTTGGTCATAATCGCGATACTCCTCTTTTGTGGCAGTCCGGCTGTAGATTTCATGAGCCTGTCGCAACTGCCCCCTTTGCATCGCAATGTCTCCGTAAAAGATTTCGATCTCGATCTTCTCGGATGGACTCAACGGGCTTCCGTCTTCCGAAGCCCACGCCATGAGAGCTTTGATCAATTCTTCCTGACGCACTTCATCGCGGCCATAGATAATCCGCTCGAGGACCCATTTCAGATATCCCATTGAAAGCTCGCGATGGACTGGCATGAAGGCTTCCCAGTTGGCATCAACCAACTCCCAAGCCCGGGCATCGTTGCCGGTGATCCAATCGCCCTGTGACTCGTATACCGGATAGGCCGGTGAATCCCTGGGAACCGGAATCTCGACGAGCCCCATCTTCATGGCCGCTTTGCCGCGAATCGATTTGAAGAGCGGGATATCGAGCTCGCGATTGAAATAGGTGTGGCCGCGATGACGGGCAAAGGCATCCAGTCCGGCACTGGCAAGGGTGCTGGCAGCGGAAGGCGAAGGCTCAAGCTGGCTGGAAACAAGGTCCTTCAGTGATCCATAAAGACGATGATGGCGGCCGATGAGTGTCCAGAGGTAAGGAGCAACGCGATGGATCGTCACCGGATCCGCATCCTTTGATACCGCGGTGAGAAAATGAAAACCAAATCCTTCCGAGGTCCCTTTCACCTTGTAGTCGTCAACCATCGTGAGAAGTGCCCCGATGACCTTTTCATTTTCGAAAACGGGCACCGGGAATCCACGAATTGCTTCAAAGGCGGAATCGGGAACCTCGACCCGGATCGGAGCAGCTTTGAGTTTTGCCAGTGTTGCTTCCAAAGCGGTCGCAAGAAGCTCAATCTCCTCTCCCGGATCTTCGGTATCCTCCGGCTCCCCTTGTTTGTTTTTCTTCTTAAGCTTCTTTTTCTTCAGCTTCTTTTCGGGCGAGCCATCGGAGAAAGCCAACATCTCACTGACCACAAGCATGGGATCAGAGGCGTTCTTCAGGGCTTTCTGGCCCTCGCTCATCACGAAGGTCCCGAACCACTCCCTTGCCGCGAATTGCACTTCAAAAGGCATCTTCTTCCAGGCGGCCGACTTCATGATTGCCGAGATCAACTCCCTCGCTCCTTCGTCGTCACGAAGATACTGCATGTTGATCCAGGCGATGACCTGCCACGGGGCAATCGAGTTTTTGGCCGCTCCTGATTTCAAAAACTCCCGGAAGGTCGCCTCGAGCGGATGTGACCGGGCCATCTCGGGACGACGCTTTTTCAGCTCGTCCATGCGCCCGCCGCCGTGGCGTCCAGCAAGGTAAAGAATTCCCGGCGAGTATGATCCTGTATTGACCCTGATTGCAGATTCCAACTGTTTCCAGACGGGTTCGGGACCTTCGATGCCTTCGGCGATGGCGCGTCGCACGAAAAATTGGGCTTCCGTGCTCCCCTCTTTTAAAAGCCACGCCACAGCTTCCGGAGTGGCTTTCAAAGCGTTCTGGACTTGTAACATCACTCCCGGGGTTTTTGGACGATCGGAGCGAAAATCTTTCCAAAGTGCTTCGAACACTTTCAATCGTTCGGCGGCGCTCATTTGCGGAGTCACCGGCTTGGCAGACTTTGCGTCCGCCACCTGCTTGGCCTTGTTAATCCCCTGGTCGCGTTTGGTGTTCCCTCCCGGACGACCAGCGTAGTGCCACAGGCGATCGGCATAGTGTCGGAACCAACCCTTATCGGTTACCCTCCACGCTCCCTCACCGATCAGCGAATCGATCATGCGGTCAAAATCCTTATCCGCCCCACCCGCAGCGACAGCTTCCAAAAATGAAACCTCTGGTGAGGGGTTCGCCGAAACCTTCGGAGCAAATGCCATGGCTTCTTCCGGAGTCATTTTCTCCGGACTTTTCGGAGCGGCAAAAACTCCCAAACGGCTGTTCATCAAACCAGGGTCGGATGCCAGGAAACCCTGCACTACTTCCAGCTGCGCAGGCCTCACGGTACGATCGGCGTAGTAGCCGTCTCTCCATGATGCCAAAAGATCAGCAAGGTCGAGATCTCCAAGACGACCCGCCGCTTCCACGACCGGCTTCATCTTTTCATCCACACGATGTGGCCAATATTTTGCAGGGTCTCCGCGATAGTGCTGGCCATTTCCACCTCCGGCCCAACCATGTTGGACAAGAAGGGCGTACCGGGGAAACTCCTTGAGCAATGCCGTTGCCTCTTCAAGCGGGGGCTTGGCATCTTCACCCGCAATCATGGCGAGGTTGTAGGAGCGAACCGACAACAACCACGGCAATAGCAGGCCCATTTCTTTGTCCGACTGGACAAGCTCCTTCGACAAGGCCCGGTAGGCCGCAAGCATCTCGTCGGTGAGATTGAGATTCCCTCCACGATCGATGTATCCCTTTGCTGAATCAACCAGCCAACGGAGCGAGTTGTGATAGTAGACTTCCCAATGGTCGCCTTTTACTCCGGCCTTGCGGAGAGCGGTCAGACGCTCCGCAACCGCAGTGGCGTCTTTTCTTCGCATGGCTTCGCCAAGGTACCAACCATCCCACTGCCGTGCCATGGGATTCGAACAATGCAGTGAAACCGTTGAACGGTTAAAGCTATAGGCAGCGGAACTATCATTGAGCCGGTCACGAAGGAGGGAATGGGTCGCAAGAATGGCCTTCCCGGTCTCCTCGGACTTTGAATCCGATTTTTGAAGGAACTGCTGATAAAGGGCAGCCGCACCCCGGGCATCGCCACTCAATTCGGCGGCCCGCCCGGCATGATACTGAAGCAAAGGATCTGAAACGACATTCTGGCGCAACCAACGGCGGGTCTCGGCAATGGCTTGCGTTGGTTTCCCTTCGGCAATCCCCGCTTTGAGTAAATCGAGAATCGCCTTCTCGGGCTGTGTTTCGATCGCGGAAGCAATGGCTTTCCTCTGTTCGTCAAAACTCGCCGCCGATCCTGTCGCCGGCAGGGCGAACATCAGGCAGGTCAGCCCGGCTCTGATCAACTTTTGCATGCTCCCCACTCCTTTGAATCTCGCGGTTGTCCGTGACTCCATGGTCTCTTCCTACTCTCCCGATTCCGCTTCGATCCCGGCGAGCTTCTTGCGGGCCTCGGCCACAAACTTGCTGGTGGGATAGTCAAAGATCAGCTTCCGCAACTTGGTCTTGGCCATTTCCTTGTCTCCCATCCGATAACCAACGTTGGCCCAAAGTAGGAGCATTTCGTCGAGGAAGGAAGCGTCGGGATAGTCGTTGAAGACACTCTCGAGGAGATCGGCAGCTTGGGCAAAAGCATCGGTCTCGACGTAGTGGCGAACCACCCGGCCGAGAGCTTCGGCAGCAAAGGAGCTTTCTGGATATTGCTCGTAGGTCCTCCGGTAAGCAGCGACGGCAGGTCCCATGGCATTTTGAAGAGCCGTGGCCTTGGTTAGACCTGCCTTACCCCATTTACTATTGTGGGCATCAGCCTTCTCGATGGCATCTTCGGCGCGGCTTTGCAGGGTTTCGCCAATCCGAAACTGGGCTTCAGCCGCGGAAATGGGATTCTCCAATTTGAGCACCTGCTGATAAACACCGACCGCTTTGTCGAACTCCCCCTTGTCGGTCAGGCTACGTCCGAGCGTCATCAGGGCCTTGTCAGCGAGAACCGATTCCGGATAGAGACGATTGAAAGCCAGGCAAGTGGCAGTCGCAGCATCGAAGTCATCCTTCAACAACTCGCTCTCCCACTTGAGGCGGAAGGCATTCTCGACGAGGTCGCCGGGAAGCTTGCCACGGTTCATGATGATCGGGTCGACCTTCGCGAGAGCTTCGAGGGCTCGTTGAGCGGCCCTTTGGTCCAGCCCCATGTCCTTGTAGATTTCCCCCAGACCGGCAAGCGCCTCCGCTTCAACCGATCCCTTGCGCGCCTTCAGCAATTCCTCGAAGACCACGAACTGGTCGGCGGTCACTCCGGAGTTCACTGAACCAGAGACCTTGATACGGGCCTCGGTCGTGCGGGGCTCGTTTCCATAAAGATGCACCTTGTCGGTGTAGGTCACCGAAAGCTCGTCGAGCTCATCACAATGCAACACTTTATCGCCGGCATTGGGCACCACTCCATCAACCAGCGGAGCCAGGGCCACTTTGCCCAAAAAGATCCCGCTGCGGATGGCCGCTCCCTCACCCTTTTCAGTGAGGGTCACGGTGATGCTGTCGCGTTCTTTCCAAACCTCCTCGTCCTCGTCATCGAGCGCGAAGATATCGAGCATTTCCTGCTCCTCGTCTTCAGCCGCAGTGGCAGCTTCCACCTTGTAATACGACTTCACCGTGAGGGTGAGAGATTCGGCGCCATTCGAGGTATCAAGATCCGCATCGCGGAGCATCATCACCTGGGGTTCACCCGGATAAGCGATGTAAGCGGGAGTGGAATGATCACCAAGGAAGAAACCAACCGTGCCAGTGCTCACCGCACGAACCTTCCCGGTCCGGGGCACGCCCTTCTTGCCGTCGAGTGTACTGTCGTCGATGTAGGTCACCTCAAGAGTATCGCCTCCCACCATCTGGAGCACTCCGTCGCCAGGCTTCGCGGCACCAAGCGCGGTCGGTGCCGAGGTCAGCATTTCATGTTTCTTGCCGGGAACCGGCACCCCGGTGAGGGTTTCGACATCTCCGCTGCTCACTTTGACCTGGGCCTGAACGGGCACGCCGAGCTTCCGCATGACCGGGACATCGGCATCAACAATCTTGGAGTAAAAGC
The DNA here is from genome assembly GCA_050049035.1 of Akkermansiaceae bacterium. GTDB lineage: Bacteria > Verrucomicrobiota > Verrucomicrobiia > Verrucomicrobiales > Akkermansiaceae > SW10. Next base: position 8,420 of record JASFWU010000089.1, read on the forward strand.
GCTGTCCGATCTCGATCCGACCAAGATCATCACCGCCCTCACCCGCTTCTTCCACTTCCGTTCCAACCAGGGAAAGGGAATCAATGGCCTTGTTCCAGTTCTTGAGCTGGTAGTGGCTCATCCCGATATAAAAGTAAGCCATGTTGGCCCACTTCGTCCGGGCAGCCACTTCGGTGAGACGGCGAAACAAGGGGAAGCAAGCGGCGTACTGGCCTCCTTGATAGTGACTGAAGCCAGCCTGAAAAAGAGCCTCCTGATAGAGCGCGGTTTCCTCTTCGCTTTTCTTCTCCCCGGGCTCGGGAGTGAGGACACGGGTCAGGAGCATGAAGTGTCCGAGGGCTTCCTTGGTCTGACGTTGATTCAGATAGTGACGCCCCATTTCCATGTGGGCCATGTGAGCAAGCAACTCACCCTGGTTGTCACGCACCACGGTATTGAGCATGGCGAGGCCACGCTCATATTGCTTGTACTCCATCAGCTCCATCGCCTTGTCGAAGAGATGCTTGGCGCGGCGGTCGATCTCGACCGCCTGGCGCTTGCCGCCGTTCTCCTCAGCTTCCTGTGCAATGACCTCGCCGCCACAAAAGAGCAGGAGGCTGAGTCCGCCAATGCGTCCGGTTTTTCCAAATGATTTCATCGTAGGTTAAAAGGTGGTTTGGGGGGGTAAAACTATTCTTCCGCTTCGGCTTCTCCACCGACCAAGGCAACGCCGTAACTCTCGAGACGGTTGTGGGCCTCGCTTGACTGTTTGCTCTTGGGGTAACGCTTCAGGACCAGACGCA
>JASFWU010000090.1:0-9129 GCA_050049035.1 Akkermansiaceae bacterium
GAACTAGCGGCTCCGCCGGGCAGACATGAAAGAACCCTGTCGGGCTGCGAGCCTTTTCGTTGCGACCTTCGTTGTTCCTTGGTCGTTGGTCCTGACTAACTCCCGCGTCACGCCTTGCCCGAAACGAAAATTCTCTGCAGCGCTCAGTCGGCTTTTTTCAGACAGCCTCTAAGCCAGAATGGGCTTCACCACGTGGCCGTGCACATCGGTGAGGCGATAATGGCGTCCCTGGAATTTGAAGGTGAGCTTCTCGTGTTCGATGCCGAGCAGGTGAAGGAGAGTCGCCTGAAAGTCATGGACATGGACTTTGTTTTCGATGGCATTGAACCCGATGTCATCCGACGCACCGTGCGTGATGCCCGGTTTGATTCCTCCTCCCGCCATCCAGATGGTGAAGGTGTAGGGATGGTGGTCGCGTCCCCACTTTTTGCGATTTTCCATCTTCCCTTGTAGGAAAGGCGTGCGCCCGAACTCGCCTCCCCAAATGACCAGAGTGTCATCGAGGAGACCGCGTTGTTTGAGATCCTGGACAAGGGCGGCGGACGGTTGGTCGGTGTCGCGGCACTGGTTGTAGAGCTCGGTGGTGAGCGAGTTGTGTTGATCCCATCCGGCGTGCATCAACTGGATGTAGCGGGTTCCGCGTTCGAGAAGCCGTCGGGCCAAAAGGCAATTCCGCGCAAAGCTTCCCGGTTCGTGAACCTGGGGACCATAGAGATCGAGAGTGGACTTCGACTCCCCTGAGATGTCGGCCAGCTCCGGCACACTGGTCTGCATGCGATAGGCCATTTCATATTGGGCAATCCGCGTCTGAATCTCAGGGTCGCCCACTGCAGTGTGTTTTTCCTCGTTGAGCGAAGCGATGCCATCGAGCATGCGCCGTCGAAGGGAGGAATCGATTCCCTTGGGGTTGTTGAGGTAGAGAACAGGGCTGGCACCGGCCCGTAGTTTGACGCCCTGGTGACGCGAGGGAAGAAAGCCGGAGGACCAATACGAGTCGTAAAAGATCTGTCCGCAACTGGTGCCTTTGGTGACCGAGGTCATCACCACAAAGGTCGGCAGGTTCTCGTTCATTGAGCCGAGGCCGTAGGATAACCACGATCCGATGGTGGGGCGTGAGGGCAGCTGGAAGCCGGACAGGAAGAAATTGATCGCCGGTGCATGGTTCACCTGTTCGGTGTGCATGCTCTTAATGAAGCAAAGATCGTCCGCAACCTTCGCGGTGTAGGGCATGAGAGCACTGACCGTTGCTCCGGATTCACCGTGTTGTTTGAATGGTTCGACCGGGGAGAGAAGGCGTCGCTTGTCGGCCGCGGCCGACATCGTGGAGAAGCGTTTCCCTTCCATGTAGGCCTTTGGAACAGGCTTGCCATGCAGCTCGGTGAGCTTCGGTTTGTAGTCAAAAAGCTCGAGGTGGCTGGGCGCTCCATTTTGGAAAAGATAAACGACGCGCTTTGCTTTCGGAGCAATGGTGCGGGCGGCTGCCAGGACATCATTTTCGGAGGCCGGGGTATTTGACGAGAGAAGGTGCGCTAAAGCCGGGATGCCCAAACCAGTGGCCGCCTTGCCAAAGAAGTGGCGTCGATTGGAGATGAGCTGGGATTCGAGAAGCGGGTGCATGGTTTATTCGCGGGTTAGTGCTTCGTCGGTGTTGAGGAGGGAAAGGATGGTTGTGGTCAGGGCGGCCTGAACCGGAGCCGGGATCTTTTGGGAAACAGCGAGCTCGCCGGTTTCAAGAAGCTTGGTGGCCTCGGCGGGCTTTGAGGTGAAATGATCGAGCGAGCTCTGGTAGAGATTTTGAACGGTTTTGAATTCGCTGGCGGTGGGTTGACGACAGGTGATGAGACTGAAAGCAGTCTTCAAAGGAGCTTTTGCGTTGGTGGCATGAGAGCGATAGGCAAGGGCGCGCGCTGCTTCGAGGTAGAGCGGATCATTGAGAGTGGCGAGAGCGTGAAGAGGAGAATTGGTGCGGTAGAGCCCGACCTCGCAGTTTTCCCGCTTGGCGTTGTCGAAGATCATGGGCGGCGCGGAGATTCTCCGCCAAAAGGTGTATAGGCTACGGCGACGCAGCTTCTCTCCAGTGTCCGGGACGTAGTGTTTCTTGCCACCCCCGAAAGTGACCTCCGCCCAGAGGCCTTCGGGTTGCCATGGCTTGACCGGTTCGCCGCCAAGTTTGGGCACCAGTAATCCGGAAACAGCGAGAGCCTGGTCACGGATCATCCAGGAAGGAAGGCGGTAGCGCGGTGCGCGGGCGAGGAGGCGGTTGTCGGGGTCGCGTTGAAGAGCAAGGGAATCGACGCTCGAGGACTGACGGTAGACTTCGCTCGTCACGATCGTTTTGACGAGCTTCTTGAAGTCCCAACCGGAGTCCATGAAATCGGCCGCCAGCCAGTCGAGAAGTTCGGGGTATACCGGGATTTCCGACTGCACACCGAGGTCCTCGGGTGACTTGATCAGTCCCAGTCCAAAGAGATCCTGCCAAAGCCGGTTGACGACAACGCGGGAGGTTAACGGGTGATCACGCGCGACCAGCCAGCGGGCGAGGTCGAGTCGGTTTGCCGGTTCTTTTGAGGGAAGCGGCGGGAGAACCGCCGGAGTGCCCGCTTCTACTTCTTCGCCGGGTGATTGATAGGATCCGACTGCAAGTACGAAGGTTTTCCGACGTTCGGGGCGATCCTGCATCACCATGACCTTCGGGGTGGCTTTTTCGATATTGGCGAGCCGTGACTCCAACGACTTGATGGTGGTATCGACGGCTTTGACTTCGGGATCGGTGATCTTGAGATGAGACAGAAGGTCGGCAGTTTGTTTTGGAGTGCGTTGATCCGGTGCAAGAGAGAGAAGGGTGTCGATTTGTGAGCCCTTGATTTGAAGAGAGGGGTTCAGGTCCTTGCTCACGGAGAGTTTGAATCGACCAAGAAAGTGTTTGGGATGCCGTGACTCATGCTTGAGGACGATCTCAAGTTGGTCGCCGGTTTCTGCTTCCAAAGGAGAAGAGAATTGAAAGAGAGCGGCGTGATCACGGTCGATCTTCCGTCCTTCATAGACGGCCCATCCGGTTTCGGGATTTCCGTCGAGAGAGGAAGCAATTCCATAATGACCCTGTTCAAAGGTGGCCTGCGGATTTTTCAGGGTCAGTTTGGTTCGAGGTCCTCCTTCCCGCTGAAGATAAACCTCGAAAGAAGTGAGGACAAAGTTTCCGCTGTCGGACCGGGCGATGCCGCCATCGGTCATGCTTTCGTGCCTTAGGGCGTCGAGGCGAAGAGCGGTCCAGATTCCCTGATCCAGCGGAGCCTTCGCAATGATGACGACCTTGTCGGGATTGCTTCCGGTGGCGAGGGTGGATTGGTCTGCGAGCGTTTTGAAACTAAGACCGGGAACATTTGAAACCACCTGTGCGCCTTTTAACGGCTGCCATGAGTTTGCCTTTGAGGCCGGGCCTGCCTTGCGGGTGCTGTCATGTTTTTTCAGCAGAGCTGCGGCCTGTCTTTCGCGCTTTGTTTTCCCGGCGGCAATCTTGGCCAACACCGAATCCCGTTCTTGTTTTTGAGCTTGAGTTGGTACGGCAAGATTGGGCTTCGTTTGTGGATTTCCTCCAGCTCCGGTGACCGGGGTTTGGTTGAAGAAGGAGGTGAGCGAGTAATATTCCTTTTGGCTCAGAGGGTCATATTTGTGGTCGTGGCAACGGCAGCAGTTGAAGGTCAGACCCATCCAGACCGTTCCAACCGTCTCGGTCATATCGAAGACGTAGTTCACCCGGTTTTCTTCGGGAATGGACCCTCCTTCTCCGTTGATGGCGTGGTTGCGGAGAAATCCGGTGGCGAGAATTTGTTCCGGAGTGGCATTCGGGAGAAGATCTCCGGCGATTTGCCAGACCGTGAAATCATCGTAGGGGAGGTTTTTGTTGATGGCTTCGACGACCCAATCCCGCCAAGGCCACATCGTTCGCTCGGCATCGTTCTGAAAACCGTTCGAGTCGGCATATCGGGCGGCATCGAGCCACGGCCAGGCAAATCGCTCGCCAAAAGCCGGATCGGCCAGGAAGGCATCGACCAGCTTGTTCCAGGCCTCGGGAGAGGAATCGGACAGGAATGCGCTCACTTCTTCAGGTGAAGGAGGGAGACCCCGCAGATCGAAGGAAAGGCGGCGAATGAGGGTTTCTTTTCGAGCGCGAGGCGAAAGTTCGAAGTCGAGTGACTGCAGTTTCCGGGTGACGAGGGCGTCGACAGGGTGGGGAGCTGTTTTCGGGAGTTCGGGTTTCGCGACCGGGATAAACGTCCAATGTTTTTCGTACTTGGCTCCTTCCGCGATCCATTGGCGGATGAGGTTCTTCTCTTCGTCGTCGAGTTGCTGGACGTGTTCGGGTGGCGGCATGACGTCGTCCGGATCATCGGACGTGATGCGTTGCCAGATCAGCGAGGCTCTTGGATCACCGGGAACGATTCCTGCGCCGTTGTCCCGCTTGGCAAAGGCACCTTCGGGCGTGTCGAGTCGAAGGTCGGCTTCGCGCGAATTGGCGTCGAATCCGTGGCAGGCGAAACAGTGGTCTGAGAGGATGGGGCGGATATGGCTGTTGAATCCAATGGAAGCCGCCTCGCCGAGACAGGAAAGCAGCAAGCATATCGTGAAAGGTTTCTTCAACATCGTAATGACCGGGGCCGTGCCCACCATAATAACGAATTGGCCTCAATCAACCTTACCTTCCATCCATCTGGTCCGGGCACTTTGCTAAAACAAAAAACCACCCGCCTTTCGGAGGGTGGTTTGAGAGATTGAGAGTTTGGAAAACCTAGTTGGTCTTTTGGCCGGTTCCCGGGAGGAAGCGGTAGTAGGTTTCAAGCATCAGGGTGGCAAGGCAGCTCGAGTAGTGAGTGCTGTTACCGTGCTTCATCTTGAGGCCCTTGAAGGAACCGTCGGCAGCTTGCTGCTTGAGGAGGTCATCGCGGAACTGGGTGTTGTAGTTTTCCCATTCCTTGCCGCCATGGTTGATCATCGCCTGAGCGGCATAGTAGTGACCGTAGAGATCAAAATCAGCGTTCTTGGTGCCGTGAACCAATTCCTTGTGCATGAACTTGATGGCTTTGCGTGCTCCCTTGTGGCTCGCGCCCTTCCAGATCTGGAAGCAAAGGGCTCCAATCGAGGCGCGGGTTGGAGTGACGCTGCCCGGGCTGCTGTATCCAAGGCCACCGTTGGGAGCCTGCATGCGCTCGAGGTAGTCGATGCCTTTCTTGTAGCACTTGGTGAGGTTGGCGAAATCAAGTCCGGTGAACTTGCAAGCCTTGAGAGCCTGCATGTGCCATCCGACGATCGAGGTGTCACCACCGCGGGCGTTGTTTTCGTCATAACCGTATTCCCAGCCACCGCCGGTGTGCTGGCTGTTGATCATGAACTGTCCCGAATCCATCACGGCTTGCTCAAGGTTCGGGATGTTCTCGTTAAAGGATTTCACACAAAGAGTGTAGGACTCGGCGAGGGCGTAAACGGCGATGGAGTGCTCGTAGCACCAGTGCTTGTCTTTAAAGTCGTCGGCAAGCTTGCCGTTGTTCTTCATAGCCTTGTCGACAAGGAAGTTGATGGCGTTGAGAACGGTCTCACCGTAGTCGGCGGAGCCGGCGGTTTCGCAGTGGCCGAGGAAGCAGAGGAGACCAAGACCAGTCATGGCGGTCTTGCTCGGGCCGGACCAGGAGCCGTCCTTGGCCTGGGTGCTCTTGAGCCAGTCGAGGGACTTGACCACGGCGTCTTCACACTCAGGGGTGCCGCCACCGTCAGCGAGACGCTGGAGACGGTCTGCCTTGGAGCAGCGCTTCTTCATGGCAGCCGGGATGTTGCCGAAGCCACCACCGTTTCCGGATCCGTTTCCGTCGCCCCAGCCGTCACCGAAGTCGTTTCCGTCGCCGAAGTCCGTGCTGGGCTCGGGTACGTCGATTTCAGGGACTGGAATAGCGGTCGGAGAAGTGGTGTTTGCAGCAATCACCTTGGACATCGAGGACGAAGGAGCAGCCGGCTTGCGCTCAATCTGGGTCTGCACCTTCTTTTGCTTGAGGTTTTCCTCGGACTCGGCGGCACCATTGTAACTCACCATCTGCGGGTTGATCTTCACGTTGCTGATCATCGTGATGATCATCAAAATGACGCCGACCAGCACCATCAGGAGAAGTGCGATGACGAGACTGGTGAGGGTCGAAGTGCGCTTTTGCGCCGCCAACCGAGCTTGTGCCTCTGGTGAAAGTTGTGCGTGAAGACTCATGATTTGTGGTTTTGGTGGGTTCGCAAACCGCCTCGCAGTGGCGAAGCTTCTAGCTTGGTAACGCCCCTTCAACGGTTTGGCCAGCCAAGAGATTAGGGAAAAATACAAAAAAACCGCCCGAAATTCGATTTCGAGCGGTTTGAGTGAATTTTTGGCTCAATCTGGACGCAATCAGGCGTCGATTTTGCGGTAGGCGGCCATCAGGGCGTCGAGCCCTTCCTTGCCTTTCTTGCTGACGCCGTGCTCCATGCCGATCGGGCCGGTGTAACCTTTCTCGCGGAGGAATTTGGTCACGGCAACATAGTCCAGCTTGCCGGTTCCGGGTTCCTTGCGGCCCGGAGAAGCTCCGTATTGGATGTAACTCACTTGATCCCAGACTTTTTCGGCATTCTCGATGAGCTTTTCTCCGTTGCCGATTTGCCCTTCGTGGAAGAAGTCAGCGAGAATTTTGCAGGACTTGCGATTCACGGCGGTGCAGAGTTTGTGGCCGTCCTCGAAAGAGCGGACCAGCGGAGGACCACCTTTGACACCGTGGGAAAGAGGCTCCTGGGCCAAAATGATGCCGTGTTCCTCGACGATGTCGCAGCAACGCTTCATGAGGTCGACGGATTTTTTGATTTGTTCGTCGTATGGCATCTTGGGGTCACGAGGCCCCGGAATCATCGTCATGTTGGTCTGTCCGGTGCGCTTGCAGTGCTCCACGCCCTTTTTCATGTCGTTGAGGATGCTCTTGATGCCGTCTTCGCCGGGATCCCAGAATTTGACGCCATTCCCGCCGGTGATGACGGTCACGCCGAGCATGATGCCTTTGTCTTTGGCAAACTCTCCGACCTTCTCGCAGAGCTTGGGATCCTTGCGGGAGAGCCAGTTTTCCTCCCACGCGGTGAATCCATGGTCGAGGGCAAACTTCATCTGGTCGATGTAGTCCTTGGGACCGGTCGGAAGAAGGCCGCTGTGTGGAGCGAACTTGGCTTTGAAGGGTTTCTTCTCGCCGTGATGGTCGGCGAAGGTGGCTCCGGTCAGTGAGAGCAACGAGGCTCCGGTCAATTGTGAGAAATTACGTCGGTTCATGGTAGTGGAAGGGGAGTTAACTAGTTTCGAAAAAGGCTGCCAAGAAAAGAAGATGGGGAATGGACCGGATTAGTCGCCCGAAACGTGGGCGAGGAGGTTGTCGACAGCCTCGTGGAAAGCGGCGGAAGCTTTCGATTCCGAGGGGTCGAGAAGCGCGGCCGGCATACCGCCGTCACAACGTTCGCGCACGATGGGCTCCAAAGGAATCTGGCCGAGGAGAGGGACCTTGATGCGGTCACATTCCTTCTGTGCTCCGCCCTCACCAAAGAGATGGTAGCGCTTCCCGGCGTCGCATTCGAAGTAGGACATGTTTTCGATGAGCCCAAGGATGGGAACGTTGACCTTGGCAAACATCGAGACGGCCTTGCGGGCATCGATCATGGCGACTTCCTGCGGAGTGGTGACAATGATCGCGCCATCAAGCGATACTGTTTGCACGAGGGTGAGCTGAATGTCGCCGGTGCCGGGCGGGAGGTCGAGGACAAGAACATCAAGCTCGCCCCAGGCGACTTGTTGAAGGAATTGCTGGGTGTATCGGTTGGCGAGCGGGCCACGTACGATGACAGGGGAATTGTCGCTGAGGAGGAAGCCCATCGACATGAGCTTCAAGCCGTGAGCCTCGATCGGAATGATGCGGTCCTGTGAGTCGGCTTGTGGTTGATGGTCGGGCACGCCAAGCATGAGGGGGACGGATGGCCCGTAGAGGTCGCAATCGAGCAACCCGACCTTGAGACCTTTTTTGGAAAGGGCGATGGCGAGATTGGATGAAACGGTGGATTTGCCCACGCCGCCTTTTCCGGAGCCCACTGCAATGATGCGTTTGACTCCGGGAAGTGAATTGGCTCCTGAGCTTGTTTCGCCCGAAGAAGGAGGATCCTTGATTTCGATTTCAATGCGGACTTTGCCGGGGTCCCCAAGGAGAGGATCGAGCACGGAGTGGCAATCCTGGAAGATCTTCTGGGGAATGGCCGAGTCCTTGGTCTGGATCTGCAACTTGACGATTGCGGTGCCATCTTCAACGGAGCATTCGCGTACCAGGCCAAACGACACGATGTCGCGGGAAAAGCCCGGATACTTGACTTGGGAAAGGGCTTTGCGGAGGTCGTCGCTCGTCATGGGGCGAACCTAGCGTGCCCCGGCGGTCGCGCTAGTATTTCTTGCGAAGATGCGACGGGAGGATCCCAAGTTGTTCGCGGTACTTGGCGACGGTCCGGCGGGCCACTTTGATGCCCTGTTCGCGCAGGAGTTTCTCCAGCTTGGAATCGGAGAGCGGACGTGACGGGTCCTCGCTTTGAATGAGCTTTTGCAGGGCTTCGCGAACTCCGGCGTTGGAAACATCCTCGCCATCGGAAGTGTGGTATCCGGTCGCGAAGAACTTTCTCATCTCCATGAGTCCGTGCGGGGTGTCGATGAACTTGCCGGCGACGGCCCGCGAGACGGTGGTGGGGTGGACGCCGATCACCTCCGCGATGTCGCTCATCGTCATCGGTTTGAGATGACGGGGGCCATGACGAAGAAATGGCTCCTGCCGCGCGACGATTTCCCGTGCGATGGCCAGGATTGTTTCCTGTCGTTGATCGACTGCACGGATGACCGCCCGGCCATCGCGGATCTGATTGCGAAGGTAGTTGCGGGTTTTTCGATCGTCGGTCGAGGTCGAGAGGAGGTCCTTGTATTGATCGTTGATACGAAGCCGGGGCAGATAGCTTCCGGTGAGATCGGCTTCCCAGGTGCCGTCGCCATTCGAGCGGATCTCGACGTCCGGTTGCACGTAGGGGTTTCCGCCGCTTTTGAAGCGCGAACCGGGGGTGGGA
>JASFWU010000091.1:0-9064 GCA_050049035.1 Akkermansiaceae bacterium
TGGTGTAGTAGATGCTCGCACCCGGGGTGTCGGAGGTGATCACCACGTCGAAAGGGGCGTCGAAAAAACCTCGATCGACCGAAAACTTGGTGTCTTCCACGGTGCCAAGGACCGCCTCGTTGTTGGGAGCGCCCGGAGTGGGATTGGGGAAGTAGGCGGTTTCTTCGGTTCCCAGGATGATTCCGTACGAGAAATCCTCGATTTGGTTGGGATACTCAGGAGCAAAGTCCTGCTCAACCGTGCCTTCCGGGTTGACCAAGGCCAGATATTCGCCGTTTCGTTCGAGCTGAAAGTTGGTGTGCAAGGGCGCGCCGGGGTCGAGCAGGTCCAGACCCGAGGCATAAACGACGAGGTAACCTCCCGCGGGAATGGTGACTCCGGCCGGGAAAGTCCAACGGGTGAGGGCACCATCATTGTCGGTCAGATGCCAACCAGTCAGGTCGGCCGGATCGGCTCCCGGGTTGTGGAGCTCGATCCAATCGGGACTGGAGCCGTCTGGAAGGACAAGCGCATCATTGTTGTCCGCCATAAACTCGGTGATGAGAGGCGATTGCCCGAAAAGCGGGAGGGTGATGAGGGTGAGAGAAAGGGTGAGGGTGGCTGGTTTCATGAGCGCGTGGGTGTGGGGGAAGCGATTTCCGTGCCGGAAAGCTAGTGATTTTTTGGATGGGGGTCCAAGAGAATTCCCCCTAACAAAAAATCCCGCCTCTTGAGGAGGCAGGATCTGTCGAGTGTTCGCTGATGCGTGGAAGGTCGTTTTACTCGGTATCGTCGGCCATTGCGAGGACCTTGGGGTTGCTGGCACCGGTGTGGATGATCTCACCATCCACCTTGATGTAAACCACGAGGCCAAGCAGCTTGTCGCGATACTTGCTCTTGGTCCGGGGTGCTGCCATGACCGGGCGCTTCAGAAAGTCTTCCAGGGTGTCCCACGAACCGTGGGGTTTCTGAATGAAACATCATCCGCCACCTCCGCCGGGGAGAATCGGATTATCACTCCAAATCTCAAGGTTGGCGGTCTTGGTTGTGATCGTCTCCTTGGTGTTGGCGACCAGAAGTTTCAGGGTTTCGGATCCACTGACTTTGTCGATCCTTCCCTGATACTCACGACGGTTTCGCTCGATGTAGAAGACATACTCGACGTCCACCTGATCGAGGTGCTTGTCGCGGAAATTCTGCACCGTCACTTCATAGCTGTGGTCATACTTCTCAAAGTGCCACTGGCCTGGATTCGGTTTGTTCTTCGCAGTCCGTTTGCTTTGGTGCTTGGTTTCCACGCGAATGCTTTTCTTGGCAAGAAGGACCGGAGCCTGTTTGAGGACGTACTTTTGGTCCTCTTCGGAAAGGACACCCAGCGGGAACTTCATGATCTTCCCTCGCCCCATCCGCATCTCGACGATCTTGGTTTTGGCTTCGTAGCCATAAAGATCGCCCCGGAAGGTTTTTTTGCCGTCCTTGCTGTGGTAGGTGCGCATTTCGGCACTCACCATGGAGAACGGAATCAACGCGATTGCCGCGATGGTTGCAAATTTCATGACGTAAGTGCTTTAGCGTGAATCATTTGGGGGTGCAATCCCTAAACCTTCTGCCTCCAACTACTTTTGGAAGAGGGGATTATCCTGGTCGCCTTTCGAAAGAATGTAAGCGAGAAGGTCAAGGATGTCCTCGTCCTCCAGCATGTTGAGGAGACCCATGGGCATTTGGGAAACCGGATTAGGATCGATGGATACGATGTCCTTGGTCTTCACATTCGTCATCTCTCCCGGAGCGTAAAGGTTTGTGATGATGCGGTAGGAATCGCCGCTCAGGTTGGCGATTCGTCCACTGATTGTCTTGTTGCCCTTGAGTTTGAAAACCATGGAGCCGTATTGGTCGCTGATCTCCTTGCTCGGCTGAATGATGGACTCGAGAAGGTCGTGCGGGCTGAATTTTCCTCCCGCACTGGTGAGGTCTGGCCCGATCCCTCCGCCTTCCTGGTTGAAGCGGTGGCAAACGTAGCATTGGGCGGCCGAGAACATCTCGCGTCCGTTTTTAAAGTTGCGGCCGCCTTCGAGTCCGGAAGCCAGAAGTGGTTTCAAATCCTCCATGGTCCAGTTCTTGACGAACTTCAGCTGCTTGCTGAGGGCAAGAGGTGGCTTGGAAGGAGGACGGGCGTTGAGAATTGGTCCGAGAGCCTTCTTGCGTTCAGCAGACAGGCGCTTCATCGCATCGTTTTTGATGTAGCGAATGAAATTCTGAAGGCTGGGGCCTCCCTTGTAGGCTCCCGCTTTGACGAACCACTGGAAGTATTTTTCCTCGAGTTCGTTGGTCCAGCCGGTTTTGACCAGACGGATGTTTTTGGCGACTGCAATTTGCTCTTCCTGGGTGGGCGCGGTGGAGAGGAGCTCGATGGATCGATCCAAAACCTTCGGAGCCTCAAGATAGCCGAGGACGTCCGACAACTCGATGTTTTCAGCCGGGGTGGCGGCAGGGTAATGCGGGCTCAACTTGGCGATGATGGCCGTCTTTTGAGCCGGGTCCGGTGCGCCGAGGCGGATGAAGGTGAGAGCATAGGCACGGAGGAGGTCGAAACGTTCCTGTTTACCGAGCTTCTGGTAGTCGAGTTCGAGGAGTGATTTGATGACATCGGCCTGGTGGAACTTGTCACCGACGCGGGCGAGTGAAAGGAGCGCTCCCAATCTTGCGAAGGTCGACTTCTCGGACATGGCCTTCGCAGCCCAGACCTTCGCGGGAACTTTCTCGATGGCGGTGCGGGCTGCGAAACGAAGGGAGCGATCCTCGCTGCCAAGATGCTTCCAGAATTTCGCCACTGCTTCCGGGTCGGACTTGAGATGGTAGGCTTCGATGGCCTTGCGCTCGGCGCGGGCCTGTGCTCCCTCGCTGCGGGCCTTGACCGGAGCGGTGCTTTCATTCCCGGTGTAGGTCACGCGGTAGATGCCGGACTGCACCCGGCGGCCTCCGACCGCAAAATACATCGCGCCATCCTTTTGGCTGATGCAAATATCGGTAAGCGGAAGGGGCTGTCCGGCGATGAATTCCTCCACTTCGCCGGTGTAGGTTCCGCCGTTTGGCTTGAGATGGATGGCGTAGAGTTTCCCGTAGGACCAGTCACAGGCGAAGAAGGCCTTTTGATACTTGGCCGGGAACTTTGCCCCGGTTCCGAAGACCACACCGGTAGGGGAGCCGGGTCCGACATTGACCACCGCTCCAAAGCTGTCGCTGTAATACTCAGGCCATTTCGCCGAACCATTGCGCCATCCGTATTCTCCGCCGCTGATCACGTGATTGATCCGGGTGGGACGATACCATGGGGCGTTGATGTCCCACTCCATGTCGGCATCGTAGGTGAAAAGCTCTCCTTCCAGGTTGAAGGCAATGTCGTATTCATTGCGAAAACCGGTCGCGACAATTTCCCAGCTTTTTCCGTCGGGATCGGTCTTGGCGACCCAGCCGCGTGGAGCCAGGGCGCCCTTCATGTGTCCCCGTCCATAAACCCGTGGCTGAAGGTTGTCTTCGCCCCAACGCTCGGTCACACGGCTGGCCTGGTAGTTTTCCGGCAGGCCGGTCTGGTTGCCGGAACAAATGTAGAGGGATTTCCCGTCGGGCGAGGGAATGACAGCATGGCAGCCGTGCTCACCACCGGTTTCCTGAAACTTTTTCAGGAGCTCCTTTTTGTCGAACTTGTCGTCGCCATTGGTGTCGGTCAGACGGTAGAGCCCTCGTCCGCCGTGTGCCTTGTCGTTGACCACCACGTAGAGAGCGTCAAAGGCGTAGCAGAGTCCCCAGGCGTGCCCGATATCGAGTTCGATCTTTTCCAGGTCCGAATCCGCGAGCGATTTGCCGGGAGCGGGACGCTTGAAACGGTAAAGTCCGCCGTATTGATCGCCGGCAATCAAACGGCCTTTGTCGTCTTCGCAAAGTGTATTCCAGGAACCGAAGTTCTTCTTGGGAACCGAGTAGAGCCGTTCCACCTTGAAGCCTTCTTTGACCACCAAACGGTCCGCCGAAGTGACCTGGGAAACAAAGTCTTGGGCGTAAAGTGAGCCGCCGGTCAGTGCGACGGCGGAAGCGAGAAGAAGAGAAGTTCGATTTTTCACGGTCATGGGTAGGGTGTCGGCTACGTCTGCGACCCTCTTTGTTTTTCAGGTGTTAGGCAACGGGAAGTTTTGCCTTTGTCCATCTGCTGGAGGTGATGCAAAAAGATCGCCGAAGCCGAGGCGACATTGAGAGAGTCGACCTCGCGGGCCATCGGCAGTCGCACGAGATGATGGCAGAGGTCTTCAATTTCGTTGCTTAATCCAAAGTCCTCCGGGCCGAGCAATAGGGCGACCGGATGTTCGGGGGAGGGTAGATCGTTGAGGAGCAATGAGCGGGAGGAAAGGCTTGTGCCGAGAAGCCGGTGCGTCCGGGTCAGAGCTTTGAGATCGTCGATCAGATCCGGCGAGCGGCGGATCGGAAGTCGGAAAAGCGTGCCGGCCGACGCCCGAATGGCCTTGGCGTTCCAGGGAGAGGCTCCTTTGCCGAGTAGGATCCCCGAGCCACCCAGAGCGGCGGTGTTTCGAATGATGGTGCCGAGATTTCCAGGGTCCGCGATTTCGGGAAGAACAACCACGGTGCCGCGACCCAGGGCCTCGAGCGATTCGTTGGCGGGCTTTCGAGCCACCGCGAGATGACTGCGATGAAAATGGAATCCCAGTAAAGATGAGGCTTCCTCGCGCGAAAGGTCTTTGCCTATCACCACGACCTTATCGACCTCGTAGGAAGAAGCTTGCAGTCGCTCGACGGCATGGCGGCCCTCCACTACAAAATGCGTCTCACTCTCGCGGGCCGCGAGGCGGCTCTTCCAGTCTGACTCCATCCTAAGGTGTGTTTGAAACCCGGCATTCCCGGACGACCTGACTCCAAGTGAAGTCACGTCTCAGCATATCGGCGAGAAACGGGTCCGATGAAGAGAGTCGGGTCACCCGGGGAAGCCGGGAAGGGCGGGTGAGACGGCTGAAGAGATGGTGTTTGATCTGGGTGCGGCGCACGGACTTCCGACCGTAACCTCCGGGCTCGTTGGCCGACCAAAAAGTCACTTCCTGGTCATTGTGACCGAGATAAAACACCAGATGGCCGCGTTCTTTTCCGCCGATGGCCTCAGTCCACCAAAGCTTGAGGAAATCGCCGGGACGTGCGCTTTCGAATGAGGTGAAGTTCACTCCGCATCCGAGATCGGCAAAGAGCTTGGCCGTTCCGGGTCCGTTGGCGTTCCATCGCCCGAACACCTTCTCACCATCTTTCGCATCGAGGTCGGCCAATAGCGCGAGGGCCTTTTTTGGGAGCGCGTATTGTTCGATGCTCTTGAGAAACACGAGGTAAGTGGCTCCGGAACAGAAGGTCGGGCCGATGCCTTTGAAGTCTTGTTCAAAACGAGAACCTTTCAGGGAGACGTTTGCCGCGAGCCGGTCCACCGCTTTCTGGCTTGCCTCGTATCCCTTGCCGTGAGGCATCGAGCGAATGGCCGCCACCACCGAGTCGTTGGAGCTTTGCCGCGGGCCCGCCGGTGGAGTCGGACTGCAGGATGCCAGCGCTAGAATAGCTGCGAGGGGGAGGAGCTTCACCTCAGTATCCTAGCCAAGGCCCCAGCCACTTTTCAACTTCTTCCACCGTCATTCCTTTGCGCCCGGCATAGTCTTCGATCTGGTCTTTCTGAAGATCGTTGATCTGGAAGTAGTGCGAATCGGGATGGGAGAAGTAGAGCCCGCAGACTGCCGATCCGGGGTGCATTGCACAGGATTCAGTGAGCTCGACTCCTGTTTCCTCGGGGGCTTTGAGGAGGTCAAAAAGGAGAGGCTTCTCGGTATGATCCGGCTGGCTGGGGTAACCCGGGGCCGGGCGGATCCCCTGGTATTTTTCGTGGATGAGCTCGGTGTGGGTGAACTGGCCGGGGCGTTCGATTCCCCAGGCGATGCGGGCCCGATGGTGAAGGAGTTCGGCAAAGGCTTCCGCAAAGCGATCGGCAAGAGCCTGCACCATGAGTGCTTCATCGAGATTGTTTTCTTCACGCAACTCGGCCGCCCATTCGTCTGCTCCATGGATCCCGACCACAAATCCTCCGAGGTAGTCGCCGCCACGAGGTGCCACATAGTCCGCCAAAGCATAGTTGGGTTTGCTGTCTTTCTTGTACTGCTGCCGCAGGGTGTGGAAAGTGACATCGTGGTCGGGGAGAACGATGTCGTCGCCATCCCGGTGGGCCGGGAAAAATCCGTAGATCCCCGATGCGGTGAAGCGCTTTTCGGTGATGATTTTCTCGAGCAGTTCTTTGGCCTCGAAGTAAAGTTCACGTGCCACTTTCGCCCCTTCCTCGTTCTTGGTTTTGAGCGTCTCGGTTTCAGGATTCCAGACCCCGCGAAGTTCCCAGGTGTGGAAGAAGGGAGTCCAGTCGATGTAGTTGGCAAGTTCGCGAAGAGACTGGGACTTGATCGTTCGCGTGCCGGTAAACTCAGGAACCGGCGGAGTGTAGTTGGCCCAATCAATATCGACTTGGTTGGCCTGCGCTTCTTTCAGGGTCACGGAGGCCTTTTTGGATCCACCGGCAAATCGTTCGCGGGCCTTTTCGTGATTTTCTTCGTTCTCCGCGATGAACTTCGCCTTGTCTTCAGAGAGCAACGCGGTGGTGACCGGCACGGATCGTGAGGCATCGAGAACGTGAACCAGCGGCCCGCTGTAATGATGGGCGATTTTGATGGCGGTGTGCGCCGCACTGGTAGTCGCACCGCCGATCAAAATAGGGATGCCCTTTTTTCCGAAGCCACGCTTTTCGGCCTCCTTGGCCACCGTGATCATCTCATCGAGCGAAGGCGTGATGAGCCCGGAAAGACCGATGACGTCCGCGTTGTGTTCATCAACTGCGTCGAGGATTTTGTCACAAGGAACCATCACTCCCATGTCGACGACGTCGAAGCCATTGCAGGTGAGCACCACACCGACGATGTTTTTGCCGATGTCATGCACGTCACCCTTCACCGTCGCCATGATGACCTTGCCATTCGAGAATGACTTCGCGGCTTCGCGCCGTGCGTCCTCCTCGCTGAGTTCCGGATTTTCCGAACACAACACCGTGGCTTGTTCGGCAATCTTGAGTTCTTTCTCCTCCTCCATAAATGGCTCCAGCCAGGCCACCGATTTTTTCATGACACGGGCCGACTTGACCACTTGGGGGAGGAACATTTTCCCGGCGCCGAAGAGGTCGCCCACGATTCCCATGCCATCCATCAGTGGGCCCTCGATGACAGTCAGAGGTTTCTCGTACTTGGCAAGTGCTTCCTCGGTATCTTCGTCGATGAACTTGTCGATGCCTTTGAGCAGGGAATGTTCGAGGCGTTTCTCAACAGGCTGCTCGCGCCAGGCAAGGTCCTCGACAATTTTCTTGGCTCCCTGTCCTTTGAATTCCTCGGCAAGGTCGAGGAGGCGCTCGGTGGCTCCGTCGTCTTTGTTGAGGAGGACGTCTTCGACCGCGGTGAGGAGCTTCTTTGGAATCTCATCATAAACCTCGAGCATTCCGGCGTTCACGATGCCCATGTCCATCCCCGCTTGAGTGGCATGGAATAGAAAGGCGGAATGCATCGCCTCGCGCACCGGGTTGTTGCCGCGAAAGGAGAATGAAATGTTGGAGACTCCTCCGGAAACCTTGGCGTAGGGGAGGTTTTCTTTGATCCACCGGGTCGCGTTGATGAAGTCGAGAGCGTAGTTGTTATGCTCCTCGATCCCGGTGGCCACCGTGAGAATGTTGGGATCGAAAATGATGTCTTCGGGAGGAAAACCAACCTCATCGACGAGAATGCGATAGGCTCGCTCGCAGATGCGGCACTTGTCTTCGTAGGTGGCGGCCTGTCCTTCTTCGTCGAATGCCATCACCACCACCGCGGCTCCGTAGTTGAGGATGTGACGGGCGTATTCGCGGAATTTTTCCTCGCCTTCCTTGAGTGAGATCGAGTTGACGATGCCCTTTCCTTGAAGGTGCTTGATTCCTTCCTCGATGATTTCCCATTTTGAAGAATCGACCATGATGGGAACCGCCTGGATGTCGGGTTCGGCCTGAATGAGATCGAGGAACTTTGCCATCATGACCTTTCCGTCGATGAGCCCGTCATCGAAGCAGATGTCGATGACGTTTGCTCCGTTTTCGACCTGCTGGCGGGCCACTTCGAGTGCTTCCTCGAGCTTGTCTTCCTTGATCAGTTTTCGAAAGCGGGGTGAGCCGGCCACGTTGGTGCGTTCCCCGATCATGAGGAAGTTTTTATCCGGCGTGTGATTGTATGCTTCGGTTCCGGAGAGGCGGAGGAGACGCGGGATGGTGGGAGTGTCGGACATCTTTGGAAAACACAGAGGCTCAGAGGGCGCGGAGATCCGCAGAGTTATGATGAAAGGGACTTGTTGATGAGACGGGAGATTCCGTCACGCAAAAGAGGAGCATGGAAATTGAGCAAAAGGCCAAGAGGCTTCTGAGCAAGGCGGATGTAAGTGAGAAGTTGCGCTTTGTGGATGGGCAAG
The DNA here is from genome assembly GCA_050049035.1 of Akkermansiaceae bacterium. GTDB lineage: Bacteria > Verrucomicrobiota > Verrucomicrobiia > Verrucomicrobiales > Akkermansiaceae > SW10. The sequence goes on from JASFWU010000091.1 coordinate 8,536, forward strand.
ACTTCTTGCACTGCTTTCAGTTCGAGGATGATTGTGTTGTTAACGACAAGATCGATGCGGTAGGCATCTCGAATCTCCAGGCCCTTGTATGACACAGGAAGACTGACCTCCCGCAAGATCTCCATCCGGCGAAGTTTAAGTTCATGGGCAAGAGCGGTTTGGTAACTGTTTTCAAGAAGCCCAGGTCCCAAGATCCGGTGAACTTCTATCGCTGCGCTAATGATTTCCGAACTCAGCTGATTTAAACGACTTTCCATACTCTGCGATTCTCTGGGTTCTCTGAGTCTCTGTGTTAGCCAAGGGTTGGAACTTCTCTCGCCGCTTTGCCTTCGAGGGCCTGGGCGATGGCGGCGATGTGCTCGGGGGTGTTACCGCAACATCCTCCGGCAAGATTCAGAAGGCCGGCGTCGGCGAAGTGGGCAAGGTGGTCCTGCATGTCCTTGGGTTCCAGATCAAAACCCGTCGGAGCAAGTGGGTTGGGAAGTCCGGCATTGGGGTAACAGGAAATGTGCGTGGTCGCGACCGCTCC
>JASFWU010000092.1:0-8916 GCA_050049035.1 Akkermansiaceae bacterium
CGAGGGTTCCGAGGGCTATCAGGTGACTCTGGATGATGGTGTTCTCAGACTGGCTGGCTGGGAGGATCTGTCGATCTCAAGCGGCTTGATTTTGATTCGCGATGGCATGGTGGATGTTCGAAAGCTCTCTCTTGAGTACGGAAACACGGACCGATTGAGCCTCGGGGCTGACTTGGTTGTGACCGGGGAGGTCCCGCTGAAGCCCGGAAGCCAGGCCAAGCTCTCGGTCGAAACCGAGGTCTTTCCCCTCGAGGGTCTCGTGGGCAGAAAGCTATCCCAGATTATTGAAGGATCATTGATGGGTTCGAAAGGAGAGGTTTCCTTCACGCTGGGCCTTGATCAGCTGGATGAAGTCAAGGTCGACTTCACGGGGAGGTCAGCCCGCCTGAAGAATCTTCCATTTCTCTCAAACCTCGACCAACTCTTCCCGGAGGGGGATTTTGATTTGTTGGATTTCGATGCCGGAATCACCAAGACTCCCTTGACCGGCACTCTTCGGGTGAGGCCCGGTGGCATGGCCCTTGAGAATCTTGAGCTCAAGAAACAAGGTAAGATCAGCTTGCAGGGTGGATTGATTGTCGGGGCCGATGATCGGATCAGAGGGACATTCGACATGACCTTGAATCGGGTTTTCCTGACGGAGAATCCCAAGCTCAAGAACAGCCCGCTTTTGGCAGGAACTCTCCAATCAGGTTACGTCAAGCTGAGGTTCAAGGTTGGAGGGACTCTCACCAATCCCACCGATAACTTTCTGGAAATGATCGGGGCGACCGGGTTTGTCGCGCCCGAGACTCCCGGCAAGGAAGACCTCTGGGATGATTTCCTGAATCCCCGGAAACCTCAGGGTTCTCAGCCAGTTCCTCCCAAAATTGATCTGCTGGAAGATTCTCCCGAGCAACCTGACGGTGGCTGTTGACTACCTCTGGTAGACGGGAATGTAGCGATAGGGCGTTCCCAGAATGATGATGGCCATGGGGGTTTTGTGAGGATGGGCCTCCTCTTTTTTTTCCCTCCATGATCCGTCGGGCTGCTGGAGTTTGATCAACACATCGCGGATTTTGGGATACCAGTTGGCATAATGATCTCCGCCTGCCTGAACCATTGCCTGAATGGCGTAGTAGTGGGCGTAGTAAAAGTGTCCCAGTTCCTTACGATTGAAAACCTTGGGGTTGTTTTCGAGATAGCGGATGGCGGCAGCGACCCATTCGGTCTCCCGTTTTCCGCAGAGCTGGGCGGCGTAGGCTCCCCCGGCAGTGCAGGCGACGGTCGTGCCGTTGCTGCCCTGGTAACCGAAGCCGCCGGTCTGCTCATTCCAGACCTGGTCACGAAGATAGCTGGTGACCCGGTCGATGGTTTCAGTGGGAACAAGGATGCCGGCCTGTCTGGCCGAGGCGAGTGAGACGAAAACCATGGCGGTCACCGAGGTGTCCTGACCGGCATCAGGGCGTGCCGCATAACGCCAGCCTCCGAGGGGACTTTGTGCGCGCAGGATGACCTGCACGGCCCGCTCGAGAGCGGTTTGGATTTCCTTGTTGTCCGCAACGTCCTTGGTCATGCCCCAGATTTCCGACATGGCGAGGGTAAAGAGACCGTGCTCATACATGCTGCCCATCACTCCGTTGGGTGACTCCTTGGCCATCTTGAGGAGGAAATCCTTGGCTCGATCCAGTGCCGCGCCATAGGGGCCGAACCCGGGGAAGTGTCCCTTGACCATGAAGGCCATCAGTCCGAGGGATGTTCCGCCAATGGAGACCGCGCCATTGTCGGCTGCCCACGAACCATCTTTCTTCTGGGTTTTCAGAAGGTGTTGCAGACCCTTTTCGATGGCGACATCGGCTGCTTCAGTCAGTTCCGGGGCATTCTTTTCTTCGCCCTTGGCCGGAGGATTACCTCCCTCCGCTTCCTGTGAATTGAGCGGGAGCAGGGAAGTCAGGGTAAAGGTGGTGCAGAGAGCGAGGAGTTTCATTTGGCGACTCGTTCGTAGTAGTTTTTCAAAGTGGCACGGTATTCCAGCGGGAGTTCACGGGCGAAGTTCTGGTTAAGAGCGGCGCGGTTTCGATTGCCAAGGACTTCCCATTCGGTTCGCTTGTCCTTGGGAGCCTCACCGCTGACAAAGTCTGAGACAAAGTTGGCCGTCGATTCATAAAGGTCATCGGTCTCGTTTTCCGAAAGCACCGGCTCGTCGCTCGAGCTGGGCGGGGCCACCGCCGTTTCGAGGATCAGGGCCTGCTCGATGACATAGTGTCGCAATGATCGATCGGCTGTCTCCTGATGAATTCGCGCGGCCGATTTCTCGAGCGAGACGAGGCTTTCGTTTGCCTTTTGAAGCTCGTCATTGGTTTGTGTCAGCAGGAGATTGGGATTTTCGTAGGGGATGATCTTGGTAGTGGCAGCCTGAATCCGCGCCTGTTCTTTGGAAAGCTTGGATAGTCCCGAGGCCGGAGCGGATTCGGTTTGTCGTGAGAGCTTTCGTTGGTCGCTGGCGATGGCGAGGACGTCGAGCAGAAGAACGAGGGCGGGTTCCGAGGTTGTGTTGATCTCAATCGAGGGCAATCCGTGAAGCATGGTGATGATCAAAAAGAGCTCTTCCGAATTGGTGGCAAGAGCCGCTCCCGCTGCTTCCATTTGTCGGGCAATCTCCTCGCGATTGCCCTTGGAGATTGCGGCCAGGGTCTTCTCCATCTCGATTGATGCCGACTGGTAGGAAGACATTCCGGTGGTCCCGACCAGATCCTTTCCGAAGGTGTCAGCCTGGCTTTTCAGGGCCGTCTGGATTTTTGCAAGGTCATCCGGGAGTTGATCAGGGGAGGCGAGGACCCTTTGGCGAAGTTCCTCCTGGCGGAAGGCCATCAAGGTGGCTTCGGCCTGGGCTTGATGGAGATAGCCGACGATTTCCGCCGTGTAACTGGTTTGCAGCTCAACCGCGCTCACGAGCCTTTGCACTTTCTCGAGCGATTCGGCTGCGACCATCTGGGCGTCCTCGGCATCAAGGAAGTCGCCATCTTCAATCCCAAGCACGGCATCCTCAAGATCGGTGCCGGCAAATAGGAGCGGAGTTCCGGCATCAAGACGCCCGGCCACGAGGTCGAGAACGGGGGCAATATCGGTGAGACATTGACGCAGGTTTTTGACGAGTGGAATGAGTGAGGCGGAGTCATTTTCCTTCGCCGATTTCGTTGCGGTGATGAGATCTTTCTGCTCGGCCACGATGTCCCGCATCCAACCGCTGGCATTGCCGACAGCTCGCTGGAATCCAAACAAATCCTGGAGCAGACTCAGCCGGTCGACCTGCCCGCGTGCCACTTCCAGGGCCCCGGCCAAAAGATCAGCGGTCTGTTCCTGCTGTCCGAGGGCATCTTCCCCTTTGTTCGATTTGAGGAGCGAAGTGGATTGATCGAGGAACCGGGTGGTTTGTTTGAGACGAGCGAGGAGAGGAAGAATCTCCGGGCTCGATTGACTTTCCGCGGTGAGATCCTTGATGAGAAGCGCCACTTCACTGGCAAGAAAATCCTGTGGCTCGGACAGTGAACTGGAATCGACTTCATCCAAGGCGGCTTCCTCGGTCTTTTCAAGCAAGCTGATCTGACGGGCTTCAAAGTCTTCGATCATCGCGACAATTTCGTTGGCCCGGGAAACCAGCGAAGTGAGTCCGGAGGTTCTCAGTCCAAGTTCGACAGTTGAGGCCTCGAGAATCTTGTCCAGTTTCCGAAGGGACTGGGTGGCCTCAATCTGTTGGGAGAGGGCTGCTTGTTGCTTCCCTTCACTCAGTTGCAGAAAGGAATCGTGAAGGGCCTCTTCAATGGCGAGTCGTATCGAGTCGACGGGAGGTGGTTGGGGGAGGGTTTGATCATAAAGTTGCGGCCGCATCGCCGGCACCGGAGGGAGAAGGGCGGGAAGGAGCTCGTCCCGAAGCGCCGCCTGCAATGCGGCAAGTTTTGCGTGCTCCCGGGAAAACTCATCGGGCTTCATGGCCTGGCACCGCGCCTGAAGCGTGGTATGTCCCTGTTGAATTTGATCGAGGATTTTGCGGAAGGACATGATCGCGGCATACTCGGCCCCGGTGCGCATGCTGAACTCGGCTGCGAGATACGAATGGATGATCTTGCTCTGCAAGTTGGCAGCCTCGCCGCGCTTTTCTGATTCGATGAGTTTCCCTGCTTCAGCGAGTTGACCGATCACTCCGCTGGAGGCGAGATCCTTGATCCTCCTGGTCAGGTGGAGGACGGCGATGGGTCGCTTTTCGTAACGCATGCCGTTGCGGAGCGAGGTCACCAGTTCGCCGGTCCATTTTGAAAGATCCTGATGGCGGCGAACAAGCTCCTCCGTTGAGTCGTTTCCGTCATTGCGCACGGTGGTCAATCTCAGCAAGGCTTGCTCTCCCGCCAGCATTCGGGTTTCGCGTGCGAAGACTTCACGTGCGGAATCGATTCCGCGAAGGAGCACGAGTCCGGCAAGTTCCCGGGACGCGGAGTTCACAATCCCGGCGGCCTTGCGCGGATCGGCGTCAACCTGGCCGGCCAAGGCTCGAAGAACCCCGGCCGCTTCGGCGATCTGACCGTCTGCGATGGTCTCGATTCCTTGTTTTACCTCGACAAGGGTGTCCTTCTCGACGGCCTCGCTGACGCCATTGGCAGCCAGATCATCGAGGAGCATTTGCACACCGAGAGCGGTTTCCTTCAGTTGTTCGCGCAGCATCTCCTGTCGAATGGCTTCCAGCTGGCATGTTTGGGGAAATCCCGCGTCCGATGGATTAAGTGCTCTGACAAGTTCATGGGCCGAGCGTTCCTGCCGGTAGATGTTCCGGACCCGGGTGAGGAGGCGGTCTTGTTTCCTGAGAATCTGGGCGAGATAGTCTTCCCGCGACAAAAAGGTGAGTCGCCGGGTGTCGGAACGTGCCAAATGTGGTCCGTCGGGCCCGGGGTAGCGGTCTGAGACTTCAACAACAAAGGAAACGGTATCGCCAACCTTGAGGCCGGGAAGGGCGGTCCGGTAATCCCAATCGAGAACCTGTTCCCCACGTCCGGTTTGGACCGGGGGGTCAAGGTCGATCGTCTTTTCCGGACGAAGGTTGACCCGGTAGATGATTTTCGTACTTCCAATTCCATGGTCATCATTGGCTCGAACCGCGAGTTTGAGTTCCCGCCCGAGAAGGGCATTCAGATTGTTTTCAGGCCCGGTGATTTCAACCTGTGGCGGTTGATCCGCGGAGACCTGGAGAAAGTAGCGGGGGCTTTCGAATTCGAAGCCGTGGGACTTTTCGACCCATGAAAACGAGTAGCCACGGGATGCCTCGACGGATTCATCAATCATGATGCGGGTGCCGCCGTCCAGGACTTCGAGGGCAACCGGTTCTCCGTCGTCGCGATGCAGCACGGCCGAGTGAACTGCTTGATCGAGAGTCAGATCCCAATGAACCTTGGTTGATTCGGGAACAGTGAGGGTCAGCGCTTCGAGTGTTTCATTTTCCCGGTCAAGGTAGACGGGAAACTCCAGATCAACCCGGGCATTGGCAAGGCGGGGGGCGGGAATGACCCGGACATTGAGCCAGGAAGTCTTGGCATCGCCGGCTTCCACCCGGTAGCTGAAATCCCGCGAAGCCGAGGCAATGAGATACTGGCATTTGTCGTCCTTGACTTCGATTTCGATCTCCCGGGGATCGCCGTTTCCGGTTTTCAGGAGGAGAGTGGCTGAATCGGGAACCTCACCTGAAAGCGAGAAATCAAGTGTGGCACGCTCGCCTTGCTTGATCACCAAAGTTTCCGTCACCGTCCCGATGATGGTGTTGGTAGGATAGCTGGCGGATGACCACGGGTTGAAAATGCGGTTGAGGCCGGCCTGAAGGAATGCGCCATTGAACAACCCGAAGACCAGGATGACCGAGCCAAGAAGAAGGGCGAGTAACGCCGGGCGAGCGAGATTGCCAAATGGAGCCAACTTGACGGGGTTGAGGTCTTTGGCCGCCTCCTCGGCCTGCCTTCGGGTGGCTTCCCACAGACTGGCCGAGGTTCCCGGGGTAGGGCCGTTCTCTTCGAGTTCGACTGCCGTGGCAAGGAGGCTCTCGAGTCCTCCTTCTTTTTCTTCGATGGTGATAGCAGTCCTGCTGGCATTGAAGGTCCCAAGTTTGTGCCATGCCTTTGTCCACGCTTTAAAAACCGGGAGGGCAATGATGACTGCGAGCAGAACCAGTCTCCCGAATGCAGGCAGGTCGGCCAGCCAGTCGATGGTCATTCCCGCCAAGAAGAGCGGAATGCCCCATCGGACCAAAGTCAGGAATCCGTCGCCAAGATGGTTGCGCTGGCGACGTTGCCAGACCGTGCGAACACGGGCTCCAAGAGAAGTGGTCTGGACATTGGAGGTCATGGCAGGTCGTGTTTTCTACGAAAGATCCATTCTGCCCCGAGGAGGGCAGTCAAAAGAACCAGGACCAAACCGTGGTCCCACAGAGGTCGCTCCGACTTTAGGGTCATCGTCACCGGTTCACGGTTTAAAAAAGAAGGAAGATTCTCAAGGTCGGCAACCGAAAGGGTCTTTCCTCCGGTGAGTTCCGAGATGCGGTTCAGATTGGCAAGGTTTGTGGCGGTGTTGTTAAGTTCGTTTCGTACTTCCGCCACCTGGAATTCGGTGGTGTTGGCAACCTCAAGGTCGTCTTCGTTGGCCTCGATCCGGTAGCGCCCGGCACCGGGAGGGGAAAAGAAGCCTTCGTAAAGGCCGGGGTTGGACTGGTCGGGGCGCAAGGTGACAGTCTGTCGAACGGCAGGATCTCCCAGGCCGGTGACCACGACCTCAAATCCCGGTTGCGAGACCGGCTCGAATTCATCGTCGAGGACATGGGCGTAGATTCGTCCTTTCTCTCCGACCGGATAGATTGACTTGTCGGTTTCCAGCCGGATCCGTTTGTGCTCGCCCATGAGCCGCGAAAGAGTGAGGAATTGAATGCACTGCGACCAGACACGCCAGTGATACTTGTCACCCGTTTTGAAGCGAAGGCGCCAGAGGCGGTCGCTTGCAATGGTGAGGCACTTGCCGGTCCCGTATCGCTGCCAGGCCACAAGCGGGTAGCGCTGTGATTGTGAGTTTCGGTCGGAGAGAGCTGCCAGGACGGTGGCACCTTGTTTGATTCCCAGAAGGGGCGGGAGTTGGTCGAGCGGCGAGGCGCGACTCCAGATGTGATCATTCTCAGAGGCCTCGTTTTCGAGGGTCATGACCATGCTGTTTCTTCCTTCCGGGGTCAGGACCGGGTAAACCGAGGCGGAAACGTCCTCCCACTTTTCCTCCGGGTCAAAGCGGACTGGGAGCATGGTGGCGACCGGAGTGTCGGCATAGGAAAGGGGTGAATGCATCGGGCCGCAAAGCATGAGGAGGGAACCGCCGCGATCGCGTATCAATTCTTCGAGAAGACCCAGCTCTTCGGGTGTGAAAAAACCGGCATCGACATCACCCAGGATCACCAGATCGTATTTGAACGCTTCATCACGCCGGGAGGGGAAACGCTGGATGTGCTCGGGAGAGTTGCGCGCGATTTCAGGACCAACACTGGAGTTGATGAAGGTGGCGTTGATCCGCGGATCACGTTTCAAGATGGCGTGGAGGTATCGGTATTCCCAACGGGCATTGCCTTCGATATAGAGGACATTGATTTTCTCGTTGACGACACGGATGCAGCGCTCGACTTGGTTGTTGGTTGTCGAAATCTCGTCGTCAAACGGATCGATGGTGACTTTGATTTGCGCCGCTCCCTTTTCGTAGAGATCCACGCGAAAGTCGATGTCTTCAAATTGCAGTCCTCCGGTCAGGCGAATGTTCCGGCGGGAAACCGGTCGACCATTGAGCTGGACGGAGAGCCGGGCGGTCCGGCGTTCGTATCCTTTGGATTGAAGCTGAACCCGGATGGGTACGCGATCGCCCGAGAAGGCGACCTCCTGCATGACGATGCTGCGAATGGAGACGTCGTCCGGTTCTTCCAGTCCGATCGGGACGGTGAAGACCGGAATGCCTCGCGCACCGAGATCCCGAAGGATGCTCTCGGAGCGCCGAGATGCGGTGTTCTCCATACCGTCGGAGAAGAGGAGAATGCCGGCGGGCCGAATTCCTCCCGAGTTTGCAACTGCTTCCAGCGAGCGGGTGATGGAGGTGGCCGGCGCGTCCGGTTTGATGGTGGAAAGGTCGTCTGATGCGAGCGACTGGTTGTTACTGAGCAAGCGGGGTGAGGTTCCGAACAAATGGTAGGAAAGATCGAGTGTGTCTTCGAGAGATTCCAGGGCAGGTTTGACCGGCCCCGAAAGGAGGGAGCTGGCCAGGTCAAAGCGGCTTGAGGAAGCAATCTTCTGCCGCTGGTTGGCACTGAGGCCGGTGCTGGCAGCATCGGGATCCAAAGCATCGGAAAAATTAACCAGCCCCAGTGCAAGGGCGGCCTCGGTGAGGTCCTCCGCGGTCTTGCGCTGGTCTTTCATCGACATGCTTTCGGATTGATCAAGGAGAACAGGCAGGCTTCGTATCACCGTTTTTTCCTCACTGATGACCGCGGTGGGCTCAAGCAGGGTGGCAACCACGAGAGCCAACACCACGATGCGGGAAGCGACGAGCGACAATCGAAGCCAGAGTGGAAGTCCCCAGGGCCGGCGATAAAGGTAAATGGAAAGAAGAACGATCCCTGCGATGATCGCGAACAAGGTGCCGGTCGAAACCGGCCGGGCCCAGAAGATGCCCTCAATTTGAGCCAGTGAAATCATGTCAGGCATCTTGATTTCCAGTAAGGTTTTCCGGGGCAGGGGTGGCTTGGGCCTGTCGCACGGCCCGCTTCCGGTGAAGCCGGTCGGCGAGAAGGCACTCGATGAGAAGAAAGATGAGCCCGGCGATCATGAACGGCCTCCATGAGGAGCGTCCGCCGCGGTTTGCTACAATCGCTTTGGCAAGGTC
>JASFWU010000093.1:0-8862 GCA_050049035.1 Akkermansiaceae bacterium
TCCAGCAAATCATCCAGGGTCTTTGGAGTTTTTACGTTCTTCTTTCCGACAATTCGGTCGAGAAATTCCAACTCCGTCTTCCAACGTCTGATATCAGCCAGAGCCTGCATTTTTGAGATGTCGTCCTCAGGCCATTGCGCTTCGGAGTAGCTTCCGGTCAACTCTTCGAGGATCTCCATGCGAAGGACCTGTTTGCGGATCACATCATCCTTCAGTGATTTGACATACTTCAGGTAATCCACCCACTCCTGGCCCAACTTCTTCTCGAGCGGCACCAACTGCTTGGCGAATTCCAGATCGGCCGCCTCTCGGGTGAATTCATCCCGGTACTTTTCGTTGACCTTGATCCGACGATCAAAAAGGTCATCAAGTGTCTTGGGAGCATCCTCTCCCGAAGCGAATCCCACCAACGAACACAAGAGGACCAGGAATGATATTTTTTTCACGGTGCCATTCTTAATGCCACGAGGCCGGGCAGGGCAACCTCAATTCCGTCCCGAAGGGGTCACCGCGCCAAAGGCCTGCTGGACCCGGTCCAGATACTGATTCATCGGATCAGTGCGCTTGTAGGAGCTTTTCCTGAGATTGTCCCTTACCCGGAAGTAGTCCTCGAATTCGCTGCTCTCCTCTTTCACATTGGCAAGATGATACCAATCGAGAAGATCAACCAATTTGGTATGACGCTCCATTTCGGCATTTCGATAGGTCTCGAGATTGGTCATTCGCTCATCGAGATCCTTGGTTTTTCCTTCGGCGAGGTCGGAAAGGATCCTGATATATCCGCCAATCACGGGACGGTAGGTCGGAAAACTGCGGAAGCTGAGGTGAGCGAGAAGATCCGCCGTGTGACGGGCCGCTTCAATTCGTTCCTCCTTGGTTTTAAGATCTGCCACCAGCCGCCAAGAATCCAGACCCACCTGCATGGGGCGCCCGTTGGTGTCCTTCAGATTCAGTTGAAGAATCTTGCCCAGCCGTTCCTCGGTTTCAGGAATCGTCATCGCTTCGGTCAGCTTTTTCTCGGACATCGCTGCCACCTGTAACATCCACCATCGCTCCAAGCCGCTCCGGCCGAGGTTCACTTGAGGGAAATGAGTCCTCAACAAGGTGAGTTGTTCTCCCTCAAAGACAGCAACCTTTCCAAGAAAAACACCGAGACTTGCCTGCCCCTGGGATTGTGAAAGCAGGGCCATGACCAGCGCTCCCGAAGACGCGCGAAACAATTCGCGACTCAGCACATCCAGCTCCGCGGTTGAGACCCGGTCGACCAGTTGCTCCACTTCAATCCATCCACCGCTTTCCATCAGCGAGGCATACATGCGGCGGTCCCCGCGACCCTTGCGCCAGACTATCGCTTCCAGCAACCCATCCACCAGCCAGGGCCTGACCTCGACTTTATCAGCGGTTTCCTCGGGTGGCAACGACCTCAAGGCTCGTTCGATGACCACCATCTCCAGCAACTTTCGCTCGAACTCACGCCGGTCAAACGAACCACCCGCACCGAGCCGCAAATCGATCTGCAGGCGGTATTTTGACTCACCTTGCTCGGAGACAAAAAAGGTCCGCTTCATCGCGGAAGGTTTCCCTTCGACCGCCGGGTAAAGTTGCACGTATATCGGAAACGCTTTCCCGGCCAATTGACCAGCCAGTTCATCCAGCTGTTTGATCATTTTGTCGGCATCCTGGACCATGGCGATCCGGAGTGGTTGGTTGCCACCGGTGAAGGTCACCCGACCTTCCAGGGTGCTACTCACGTTTTGCTGGGCCGAAGCCAGCAAAGTCAGGAGAAAAGAGATGGCCAGAAACCGTCGCACGCCCTCGACCATCGTGCCTATCTCCCGCCAAAACAAGGTTGGAATTGTGCGCTTCCCTTTTCAGAACGATGGCGTATCTCCTCCCCGGAGCCCATGAACAAGCTGGACGAAATCATCGCCTACAAAAAACAGGAGATCGAACCTCTCATCCCTTTGACCAAAAAACTGAGAGCCTCCGCCCTCATGCGAAACGAATTCGGGGGCTTTCGCACCGCACTCGATCAAGGTCCGTCCCAACTTGGCGTGATCGCTGAGGTCAAGAAAGCCTCACCGTCCGCCGGAATTATTGATCCGAATTTCGATCCCGTTCGCCAGGCCCAACGTTACCTCGATGGCGGAGCCAGTTGCATGTCGGTGCTCACGGACGAAAAGTATTTCCAGGGACACTTGTCCCACCTCATTCAGATCTCAAAGATCTCCTCGATTCCCCTTCTTCGCAAAGACTTCACCGTTCACGAGTGTCAGATTTACGAAGCCAGCGTTTCTGGCGCGGACGCCATTCTCCTCATTGTCGCCGCCTTGAGTGACGACGACCTTCGCCGGCTTTACGATGCAGCCCGCGATGTCCAACTCGATATTCTCGTTGAGGTGCACGACCTCCCGGAAATGGAAAGAGCCTTGGATCTCGGTGCCGATCTGATTGGGATCAACAACCGCAATCTCAAAACCTTCACCACCGATCTGGCCACGACCGAGCAACTGGCCGAGGAGGTTCCTGATTCCGTCACTCTCGTTTCGGAGTCCGGCCTTAAAAACCCGGACGACGCCCTGCGCGCCCTCGATGCCGGGGCCAATGCCATCCTGATTGGCGAGACCTTGATGCGCCACGATGATCCAACCCGCGCATTGGAGGAATATCTCTCCCTGCGGGCTTCGGAATGATCATTCATCTCCTCCGCCCGCCGGACCGAGACGGAAGGTCGAGATGACTGCGGCGTGATCGCTGGGCCACGTGTTGTTCCGCACAGCTGAGGTTGCGGTGGTTTCTCGCCCAAGAGTTGCCTCGACCGCAGTGGTAAACACCTTCGAGGAAACCGTCTTCAAACCACGCCCCTTGTAATAAATGAGGTCGATCCGGTCCTGGGGTTCCTTGCCTCGAAAAACCGGCGACCAGGTGTTTCCCGGATGACGAACCGGATCGGGATTGGCCTCCCGGAAGGAATCAATCATCCCGGCTTTGACCACCGTCATACTTGTGGGCCACGCCACTCCGGAAATGCCATCATGTTCCTTTGCCGCCGCCTTGGTCCAATCGAGATGGGAGGGTGCATTGAAATCACCCGTCAAAAACACCGGAGTCTTTTCGCTCTCCGCCAAAAGACCAACCATTCCCTTGATGATCGTTTCAATCTGATCATCTCGACGGGAGATCAACTCCTCCGTCATGACCGACTTCACGGTGGCTCCTTCTTTTTGAGCGGCATAGGGACCGTAATGATGGGGATCCAAATGACAATTCATGAGAACGACTTCCCGAAGTGGTGCAGTCGAAAGCCTGATCTTGGCGCCCAGGGCAATTCCGGCAGCAAGGCTTTCATCGGTGATGGGGTAGCGGCTGAGGATCCCAATCGAACCGTTGGCGCCCTTGCGATAGTGCCAGCCCAGGTCGTTTGCGAGACGCTCCGGCAGGTGCTTTCCACCTCCACTGCTTTCCTGCATTCCAATGAGATCGGCATCCGAGAGAATGATCGATTCCAGACCTTTCCGGTAGCCGTTTTCCATGCGGCTCCAAGCCATCCATGCGTTGTAGGTCATGACCTTGAGCTCGCGAACATTCTCCTTTCCGGAGGGGAAGATCTCGATGACCAGTTCGGCGTCCTCGTGACGGTTTCCGTCGGATACCCTGACACGAAAAGTGTTTACTCCGATATCAGCCCTCCCCGGCCTGCCTGTAAGCATCCCGTTGTTGGAGACAGACAACCAGGCGGGGCCTCCGATCTTCTGGAAGGTGTGATCGGATGACCGGGCGTAAGCACCAATTCGCCCAAAGTAATCCCTGCCTGCCACCCCATGAATTCGCCGAATGCGGGGAACAAACCAGCCAGGTTTCACTTTTGCGGGTCTTACCTGAATCTCCACCGGACCAGCCAGCGGCTCATAAGCATTGGCGGTCAAAAACCAGACTTCGTATTGCCCCGGCTCGAGCGTTCCTCCGGGAAACGTCACCTTACCTTTGGAAAGATCTCCACCCTTCTTCCGGGTCCCGTTGGTATAAATCCAGGCCTTGGAACCGACCTTCCCCGGTTTCTCACCCGGAGAATAAATCCCAACCCAGTCGGCGGGATGTCCGGGACCACCGGAAAAGGTAAATTCAATCGCCTGATCCGCGTCGTGCTGGGAATCTTCGACGGAGAGATGCTGGGCTTCCAAGGAGGTTATTGCTCCGACAAGCAGGGCGGCCCAGAGCTTAAAGGCAACACTCTGGCGAACGGACCAAGAAGGTTTGTTGTGCATCACCTAAGCAGAATGCACGTGGTATCCATAAGGTCACCAGAAAAGCTCAACTCGAAACGAGAGTGCCTTTTCGCTCCCAAATCAGGGCATCCTTGCTATAGGTCTGGCGTGAAAGCGCGGATTTTCCTGATCTCCCTTTGCTCCGGCCCCCTTCTTCTTGCCCAGAACTCGAACGAGGTGGTCTTGCAGTTGATTGAACAACCCGGCGTAAACGAAGTCGACATCGACCTCGACGTCAGCGGGATCGGTGCCTCTGATGGAACGGCAACGCTGACCGGAATCATCAATGCCCGGGTCAACATCAGCCCCGTCACCGGCAAAACCGATGAGTTGACGATCTTGTCTGCCAACGCCCAATCCAGTGATGTCGTTCTCGAAGCTGGAAATTTCCTTGCGAACTACGAAATTAACGCAACCGGAATCGCCTTCACCCTCACCACCATCAAGCCCCCCGGAGTCGTCGACCCCGACACCGGAGAGTTTGACGCCTCCCAGTATCAAGCCACCACAACCCAGGGAATGGTTGCAGGAGATGCGACAACTATTTTCACCGGCAGCCAGAATGTTAGCTTCAATCTGGGCGAAGATCCTTTTTCAGGACAGGGAGAAGGAACCGGAACCATTGTTGTCACCCCCGGGCGAGTTGAAGGCCGGCGTTTTTACTATGACCTCGATGTCTCCCTCCCGGTGGGGCTCAGTGACACCGCCGTCATTCCCGATCTTCCAATCGAGATCACCACCGACTTCGCCTTCGAGGGAACCATCCGGGCCGCGGGAGAGACCTTTGTAGAGTTTCCCGACTACGTCCAATGGGCCAATGACCAGGCGCTCTCGACGGAGAGCGAAAACGATTTTGACCTCCAAGCGGACACGCCAAACTACTTCTTTTATGCCCTGGGATTTGACCACGATTCGGCCCCTGCCAATCTTTTCGAACTCGTTCCGGGAGGAATCCAGTTGCAAACCTCAGGAGAAATCGCTCTCGACGATCTCGAGATCCAGTGGTCCGACGATCTCATCAACTGGGAGCGCGTCCCCGGAGCCAGCATGATCAGAGGGTCAAGTGAACTGACCTTTGGAGATGCCATCGCCGACGGCCCCACCGTCGCACTCAGCGAAACGAAGAGGTATCTCCGCCTCGTGCGCCCAACCCAGCCATAGGCGGCCTCCCCTACCTGAACAAAGTTTCAAGAGAGTCCGGTGGCCGGCTCTTCAAGCGTATCCCCTCGCTCTTTTTTCAATCTCAACTGTCCACAGGCGGCATCAATGTCGTGGCCCTTTTCCAGCCGCAAGGTGGCGGGAACTCCCGCCGAGGTGAGGACTTTTTGAAACGCTCGACAAGCGCGGTCGCCCGGTCGGCTCCATTCGAGCCCCTCCACCGTGTTGTAGGGAATCAGGTTGACCTTGGCCTTGATCGAAGATGCACGCTTCGCGAGCGTCACCGCGTGTCCGGGGTCAGAATTCACTCCCTCGATCAAAATATACTCAAGGGTGATTTTTTGATTCTTACGGCTGTTCCAGACCCGAAGGGCGCCGAATAACTCGTCCACGGGATATTTGCGATTCACCGGCATGATTCGGTCTCTCGTGACATCATCCGGACCATGCAAAGAAATCGCGAGACGAATCTGTTGCGGCAGCTCGGCCAGTTTTTTGATCTGGGGAACGAGCCCCGAGGTCGACACCGTGATGCGCCGGGCCCCGATGTTGAGCCCCCAATCCGCAGTGATCATTTCGAGGGCACTCGAGAGGTTCCGGAAATTGGCAAGTGGCTCTCCCATCCCCATGAAGACGAGATTGTTGACTTTCTCTCCGGACAATTCCTCCGCCATGATGATCTGGGAGACAATCTCGGCGGGAGTCAGGTTTCGGGTGAATCCATCGAGACCGGATGCGCAAAACTTGCAGCCGTAGGCGCATCCCACTTGCGAGGAAACACAAAGGGTGTGCCGGTCCGATTTCTCGCCATAGAGTGCGGGCGAAGCGGGAATGAGAACCGTTTCGACGTAGCGACCGTCGGGCAATTCGAGGAGGAACTTGCGGGTGGTATCACTCGACCCCTTGGTGAGGCAATGCTTGAGAGGGCGAAGCGGGTAAGCGTCCGCGAGAGCCGTTCGCAAGGCCGCGGGGAGGTTGCTCATGTCGTCCCATGATCTTGCGCGCTTTTGGTAGATCCAATCGAGAACCTGCTGGGCGCGGTAGGCCGGTTGACCTTGTTCCGCGAGCACTTCCTCAATCTGTGACTTCGTGAGCATTTCAAGAAACAGGACGACAAAGGACAAAGGGCGAGACCACCAGGGATTCGAACTCCTGGTCACTCCCCTCCCACTGGGAAGCATGGATCTCCTCAATTTTTACCAGGTCACCGGACTTCATCCATCGGGAGACCTCATCCGAATGATCTTCCGTGATGGCCAGCCCGACTTCCTCCAGCTTCAGGCCCGGATCTACGAAAAAAAGGACCCCGTTCTTTTGATGATCCCGAAGGTAGTCCCATCCCACCACGCCGGTGTATTTCGCCAGCTTCTCCGCAGATGACGAATCATCCCTGCCCAGAATTCCATACTTCATTTGGTTCGATGACATTCCCCTAGTCGACTTCAAGATTCATCCTTCCCTTCCGAAGAGAGCCTCCGCGGGTAATCCGACAGCGAAGCCCTCCCCGCCCTTTGAGAAACTTCTCCACTCCTGGCGCACAAGCCTCATCCATCCAGTAACACGGCTTGGCCTCCTCGCTTCCGGTTAGTTCCACCGCGCCAAGTGAAAAGGTCTTCCCGATCAATTCATTCAAATCCATGCCGGAGACGATGACATTTCGACGAAAGGCGCTCGGCGCCAGTTCAGCGAGGTTGAACTCTTCCTTGACGGCTTCATAAGTGTCGCCATCAAACAAAGTGACCTGTCCCTTGTAGTCCTCCTTGTAGTCGAAGAAGCGATCTCCCTTAATGCCACTTCCGGCAACCAACTCGATCTCATCGCAATCAATGATCTCGTGATCCTCTGATCCCTTCCCGTGGCGCCCGTAAAAATTGTGCCCGGGAGAAATGAAAAGGTGACTCACCTCGACCAATCGCTCGCTCATGGGCGAAGGGTAGCAAACTGACATGCCTCGCGCAAATCCCCCGTCATGGCTTCAACGAATCCCCTGGGTTTTCACCACAAGCTCGACCAACTTCTCGGCCGACGGAGCGAGGCCGTGCATGGTGCGCCCTCCCTTCATGAGAAGCTTCGGCATCCGGACGTTTTGGGACGAGAGAGCTCGGTAGTCGTTGAAGTTCTTCTGAAGGAGTTCATTCACCCACGGGTCTTGCAATGCCTGTTCGAGGTCGGCCGGCTCGATCAACTCGGCGATGGCCTTGCGGGCGCTTTCCGGGGTATGGATCGGCCGTTCAAAGAGCACCTCGTGAACCTGCTCGAAAACCTCGGGTTTCGCACGCCACGCAGCCAATCCCAGGCGGGCCAATTCACAGGCGTTCTTGTGATTCGGGACCCCCTCTTTCATGAATGGATTGCACGCCTTGTTCAACGGGGTCGGCAAAAGAATGACCGCTACTTCCTCTGAGTAAGCGGTTAACAAAACCGAGAGATCCCCTTCCATGTCACGGCATGATCCACAGGTGTAGTCGAAGTACTTCACAATGATGTGAGGAGCTTCGGGCGATCCCATCAACGGGACCTGGCCCAGGCGAAAACTCTTCACAACCCGGCCATTCGGACCTTTGAACTCAACGAGCCGCCCCCCACCTGGAGACCGGGAACTCTGGTCCGCGGGCAGCGTGACCTTTTCTTCAACAAGATCCGGAGAGTCCTGCTCCCGGAGCGATTCTTCCTTTTCCTCCTCGAAGGCCACCTCATTGGTGATCTCATAAGTCTGAGGTTTGGGACCGTAGATCTGACCCGCAGCCAGGATAAAAATCAATGTGAGCGGGATCAAAAACAAGATCGGCTTCACCTTCAACCGGGTTTTCCAGATCAAGAAACCTGCCAAGGTTATGCCAACCAGATGGGTGGCCAGACACCATGGACAAAAGGCCTCAATGACAAAAATCTGCAAGCCCATGAACCACGCAGCGGCGGCGATCAAGAGGACTGCCGAGAGAGCCAGTGCCGTTGAAGACGGCCGAAAGCTCAGCCCGAAAATGACGAGATAAAACCCGGCTGAAGCCACACTTACCGGTATTCCGAACCATTGGGACCATTGTGAGCCCAGGACATCGGTACAACCACCCTCACCTCCGCACCCCACCACCGAGGAGATCCTCCCCGTTAGTTTCATAATGATCAGGTAAACACTGATGGCGAGGCCTGCGAGGGCCAGAAATCGTATCACGCGCACGCTTCAAGCTGCGCCAAAACAGGCGGTGGTGCACGCCCTTTTCAAGGAATTCCGAGATAGATCAACTTTGACCCGGTATCGAGCAGGGCCTCTCCTTTCATCAGGAAATCCATCCCGAGAATCCCGTCGATGGGGCGTCCGTTGACGTCGCGAAAAAACTCACGGACCGTTCCCAGCGGGGCGATCGCGATATCAAAAACCGCGATATTCACATTCCCGAAGTTCACGTTCCTCAATCTGGCCTGGCGCAGGGCAATGCGG